>JAGABQ010000131.1:0-2947 GCA_017614495.1 Clostridia bacterium | reverse complement strand
TCGAGGAGAGATCTTATCGACAGCGCGACCTGATGCTTCTCGTCGTTGATCGACGTGATCTCGGCGGTGACCTCCTGTCCCTTTTTGAGGACCTCGGAGACCGATCCGACCTTGTGATCGGAAACCTGCGAGATGTGGATGAGACCGTCGACGCCGGGGATGATCTCGGCGAAAGCGCCGAAATCAGCGATGCTGACTATCTTGGTCTTGATAATGTCGTTGACCGAATAATTCGCCTTGAACACGTTCCAGGGGTTGGTCTCCTCGGTCTTGAAGCCGAGGGAGATGCGCTTCCTCTCGATGTCGACGTCCTTGACGAACACGCGGATGACGTCCCCTACCGAAACGACGTCGGCGGGCGACTTGATGTGAGTCCAGGAAAGCTCCGACGAATGGATCATTCCGTCAACGCCTCCGAGGTCGACGAACACGCCGAAGGAGGTTATCGATCTTACCTCGCCCTCGTAGAACTTGCCGATCTCGATGGTGCGCCAGAACTCCTCGACCTTCGCCTTGCGCTCAGCGCGCTCAACGCACGAGATGTCTCCGACGGCGCCTCCGCGGCGGCCTTCCTCGATCTCTTTGATCTTGAATCTCTTTGTCTGGCCGACGAGCGCAGAGAGGTCGCCGGAACGCGGCACGCCGGTATGCTTGGCCGGCACGAACACGCGCGTGCCCTCAAAGCTTATCTCGATGCCGCCCTTGTTGACGCCCACGACCTCGCCCTCGACAATCTCGCCGCTGTCGCGCAGCTCGGCGAGTCTGCGGCGGCGGATGATGGCGTCGACGCGCTTTTTGGACAGATCGGCAACGCCCTCGCGGTCGTTGACCTTCGTCACTATTGCGTCTATGCTGTCGCCTACCTTATATATATCGGACAGTTTCGTTCCGGGCTCTACGGCCGCCTCCTCGGCGGTTATGACGCCGGTGACCTTTGCTCCGACGTCCACGTGGAGCTCATTGCCCGAGACCGCCGATACGACACCGCTGACAACATCCCCCGCATGCAATATTTTCATCGAATTTTCGATCATTTCGGCGAAATCCTTTGAAGAAGTTACTTCGTTGATGTTTTCGCTCATGGTTTTTATTACCTCCCGTATCAGCCGCATCGGGGACGACGCTCCCGCCGTAATCCCTATCCTGCGGTGATTTTTAATATTATCCGGCAGATCGGACGGCGTTTCTATGAGATACGTCTCGCTGAGGATCGATTTTGATATCTCGTAGAGCTTTGCCGTGTTCGAGCTCTGCCTGCTGCCGACAACGAGCATAAGGTCGCATTCCGAAGCGAGCTCCGCCGCTTCCCTCTGCCTATTTTCGGTAACTCCGCATATTGTATCATATTTTTCCGCGTTTGTAAAGACCGCGGACAACTTTTTTTGCAAAAAATCCAGTTTTTCGGTGCTTTGAGTGGTCTGTGATACAAAAACCGCGGGTCCGTCGTATATTTCCATACCGTCGAGATCCTCCGCAGAGGTCAGGACGGTATATCCCTTTTCCCCGGCGCGGCTGACGATGCCCCTGACCTCGGGATGAGACGGGTCGCCGAATACGACGAGGCGCGCCCCCGGGTTCCGCTCGGCTATGCCGTGGATCTTTTTGACGTACGGGCAGGTGAGGTCCGTCACGCCGACGCATCCGTATTTTTCCGAAAGCTCCGCGAGCTTTTCCTCGGTGCTTTTCTCCACCCCGTGGGTGCGGATGACGAATACGATCCGCTCGCCGGCGCCGGCCGCCTCCTCCGCCTCGCGCTCGGCGTCCGCGGCGTCGATCGACCTCACTCCGAGCTCCTCAAGCTCCCTCAGAACCTGTCCGTTATGTATGAGCTCACCGACGGTGCGTATGCGCGCGCCGCCTTTTTTTGCGAGCTCCGTCACGGCGTCGACCGCCCGTCTGACGCCGAAGCAGAAGCCGGCGTTTTTGCCGACCTTTATCTCCACGTCAGCTCCGCTCCTTTGCGGCGAGTCTGCCGCGTATTATGCCGAGCGCGACGGAAAGCGTCTGCTCCGGCTCGAGCGTCGAATTGTCGAGCCATACGGCGTCCTCCGCCGGTACGAGCGGCGCGATGCTGCGGCCAGAGTCGTTTTTGTCCCTCTCGGAAAGCTCCGCCGCCACGCGCTCTTTCGTTATCTCTATCCCCTTTTCGGAGAGCTCGGCGAATCTCCGCTCCGAGCGGGTGGCTTCGTCCGAGCACATGAATATCTTGACGTCCGCGTCCGGGAATATCACGGTGCCTATGTCGCGCCCGTCCATCACGACGTCGTGCTCCTTCGCGATGTCTCTCTGGAGCGACAGCAGGCGGGCGCGGACCGCGGGGATCGACGAGACCGCCGAGGCAGCCATCGAGACCTCCGGCGTGCGAATGAGCGAGGTTACGTCCTCGCCGTTGAGATACACCTTCTGCGCCCCGTCCGCGTGGTCAAAGCCTACGGACGCCGAGCCGAGACGCGCGGCGACCGCGGCGGCGTCCGTAGGATTGACCCCTTCCCTGAGCATATACAGCCCTATCGTCCGGTAGAGCGCGCCGGTGTCGACGTAAACTATGCCGAGTGCGCGGGAAAGATTTTTCGCAAGAGTGCTTTTGCCCGAGCCGGACGGCCCGTCAACGGCGATTTTTATCATTTCGTTTTCCCCTTTTTCGTTTGTCCTGCACGCCCGATTATACCACGAAACGGTACAAAAATCAAGCGGCGGCGGTATAAAAGCCCCTTTCCCGTTTTTCGGGAAAGGGGAGATTTTCAGAACAGTTCGATGAGGTTTTTGTCCGCCTTCGTCAGGTTGACGGAGCCGTTTTCGGAAATGTATATCATATCCTCGATGCGGACGCCGTAGAGCCCCGGGATGTATATACCCGGCTCGTCCGTCACGACGTTGCCGACCTCGAGCGGCTTGTCCCAGCTCGACGAGAGCGACGGCAGCTCGTGGATGTACATCCCGACGCCGT
>JAGABQ010000130.1:0-7323 GCA_017614495.1 Clostridia bacterium | reverse complement strand
GCGCTGTTCGACGCGCTCCTTGCGGAAGGCTTCACACCCGCCGAGGTCGAGCGCATTGCGTACCGCAATCTGCATGACTATATCGTGCAGTTTGTGTAAACCCGAAAAAACACTTGCAATTTGTTTGCGGCTGTGGTATGATACCGCTTGCAAACGAAATAGGGGCATGATGTAATGGTAACATAGCGGTCTCCAAAACCGTTCTTGAGGGTTCGAGTCCTTCTGCCCCTGCCATAATAAATACCTCATTTGTCTACCACGATAAATGAGGTATTTTTATCGAAAAACGATAAACATATAGAGAAACGGGCTCCGAAACGGCTGAACAACTGCTTCGGAGCTCACATTTTCGTTCATAAATGCTTAGAATTGTCGGATATTCATGTGTACTTTTTTCCTACTTTAACGCTGCAAAGAAATAAGAAAAAGTACGGGGCAGAAGGACTCGAACCCGAAAACTCTTATAAATACTGGGTTTTTTGAAAGGTACGTAAAAATTCGAGTCTATTGCATGCGAAACTATACGGGCAGAAGGACTCGAATGGATCGTTTGTTGCATGTTGTCGCTTATACATACGGCATTTGGGATATTCAATCTTTTGACTTATGCAAACCATCAAAGGCCTTCTGAAGTACGAAGGCAAAATCATCGTCTATGTGAGAAATGGAACCGACACCGGCGCGGTCCCTAAAGGGATTGCGCCGGTTTGCGTTATGATACAAATTCAGCATTCGAGATAAAGGAACCTGGAACACATATGTCGTTGGGAAAGAACGGGAACTAACATATTCCCGTTGGCTCATAGGCACCTGGCGGGTGTTTAGGTTAGGATCTCTTTCAATTTGCCTACTAAAGCCAAACGGACAAATGTCTTGTCTTCGCAGATCGACAGGGGGATCGTATTACAGAAAATGACGATCCGTGTCTTATCATCAGAAGAGGTATTATCAGAATATCGCACGGGATTTTTCCTTGCGTTTTGAATGACGATAAGATACAATATACAATATAGATGTATAATGCTCTGTTAAGACTGAAAACCGAAAGGAGAACGCCATGAAACGAGCCACCAAAACCTTATTGAGTATGTTCCTCGCATTGTTGCTCTGCATCGGTCTGCTGCCCGCAGTCGCGGACGGCGAGTATGATTTTGAACTCGCGACTCCGACCATCGTCACAATGGATTTCAAGAAGGACTATACGGTTTTTGAGGTTTCATTGTTGACGCTTGAAGGGATCAGTCCGAAAGACGGACAGCACTTGACGCTGTTTCTGCATTGTTACGATCTCTCGGACGGAACGCACACGATCCCGCTTCGGGTGTACAACGTGTCCGATTACGGACAGGAAACGGAGCATCTGACCGGAAGCGGCAGTGAAGCGGATGCTGTGTTCTATCAGCAAACGGATACGGTGTATTGCGCGGTACAGATCCCGAAGGGCGACTATGAACCCGGGACGTATACAGGCACGATCTACTACTCAAGCGAGTTCTGGATCGAAGACTATCACAGTGAGGTGGGTGATGATGGGTCCATCCCCGTCAACATCACGATTCCGGAAAAGCGTGATATCACGATCGGAGAAGTTATTCACGGCAGCGTGAGCACGAGCGGGAACTGGGCATACGTCGGTAATACTGTTACTTTGACCACGACACCAGAATCCAAATATTATGAGCTGGATTCGATCTCCGCAAAGTGCGGCGGGACGCCGGTCACGCTTACGCAGAGCGCGGAGTACCCAAACCAATTCAGCTTTGTCATGCCGGACGGTCCCGTCACAGTGACCGCGAAATTCCGGGCCAAGGGCATATACGAGATTCACATCTTTGAACGCGTATGGGACGGATTTGAAATCACCGAACCGTTCACCAAAGGCGAAGACGGTATGTTCCATTATAATCTCAGGGTCGAAGGCGAGGACTTCGAAGACGAGTACGCTCTTTTACCGTATAAACGATACGATATCGGGATTCTGATCGATGGCGTTGAATATACGGAGTATGATCCGGCAAACCTCCATACGCAGAATTATTACTATATTTTCGATTCGACGGAAAATCTGCATCTTGTCGAGGGCAACGGCTATGACGGCGCTCTGGATTCGCGGCCGATGATCCTGGTCGCTTCGCAGAAGGGCGTCTATCACTTTACGCTGGACGCAGGCGAGAGAACGCTCACGGTCACGCATACCTATGACGATCCGGATGCTGAAGCCTATGCGTATGCGCTCGGCTTCCACTGGATGGATGAGATACCGCATCCGATGGGCAACGCGCACACAGTTGCGGGGACAGACAATTCCTACGGTTTCGGGGATCCGATCGAAGAGGAGGATATTTACGATTTCGAGGGTGAGGAAACCGTATGGATGTCTACGGAGGTCTACGGCGGTGATTCTATCGCAAATTTCATTATCGGCCGCGAGGGAAAGACCTACGGCAACAAGACCGTTATTCATAACGTCGAGCCGACCGGCCAGCTTCGCGAGCTCGGCAAAAACGGGGAGGAGTGCCGTCTCAAGCCTGACTTTGATGAGGAGTACAGGGGCGTCTATGATTTGTTCTACGGCATCGACAGCCATAAATTGATGGTGTTCCGCCGCTCCGTGGAGTTGATGCACGACTTTACCTGTCCGCACTATGAGACGTACGGAAATGTACAGCCGCAGCGCATCACGTACGAGGACGGCATAACGATCGACCGCGAGGGCACGATCTACAGCGGCGACGAGGTAACAATGTCTACGGCACAATACCGGAAGGACGGACGCCTGAAGTTTGCGGGCTGGTACAACGCAGACGGATTCGAATGGGACGAGGAGAACGGAGAACCGTACGGCGAATGCGTGAGCACGGATAATGTCTATACATTTGCGCCGTACGGCGATACGTCGCTGTATGCCGTCTATACTGAAACGCCATTCGATGACGGTTATTATGTGATCGGACCGGATTGGACCGTCGATTCGATCGACCGTTCACGGCGGTTTGAGGAGAATCCGGACGCCGACGGCGAGTACATCCTTTCGACGACGCTGACGACCGGGGAGGAAATCAAGATCGTGAAGGTAGAAGACGGCACGATCGCGGGCTGGTATCCGGACGGGTTTGACAATCAGTATCACGTCGATGCTGCATACGCAGGCGACGCACGCATATATTTTCGCCCGGCATATAACGGCGACTGGGCAGTGTTCGGCGGCCATATCTGGATTGTCCGCGAATATAAGGTAAACGTTGAAAAGGTAACGCACGGACTTGTAGAAACAGAGACGAAACGCGCTGCCGCGGGGGAAACGGTCACTCTGAACATACAAAGCAACGGCAGTTACGTACTCGGCACACTGACCGTTCTCTGCGGGGAGACGGAGGTCGAGACGACCTGTGAGGACGACTGGACATATACCTTTGTTATACCTGCGGGCGACGTAACGGTCACGGCAGTCTTCAAGGGTGAACCATATACAGCGACATTTGTTCCCGAATATGGCAACGAGGAAAACTATATCCTGCAGGAGACGGAATACGGTACGCTGCTGACGCGGCCGGAGGATCCCGTCCGAGAGGGATATTCCTTTGGCGGTTGGTACGAGCCGGACTGGAATCAGAACTGGTGGTATGAAGAAGAAGTCGGCTACCGCAACGAGGATTGCACACTTGGGGAACTGCTTACCGATTGGGACGGCTGCCACGGGGACCGATATATGCGCGCATGGGGTTTTGAGGAAGACACCGTCAGCTTCGACGTGACGCTGTACGCCAAATGGAAGCTCGAACAAGCCTCGCCGAAATTTGCAACGCATAGTCTCGTTTTGTCCGGACAGATCGGCGTGAACTTCTATATGGATTTGAGCCCACTGTCTGACATAGAACGAGTTGGAACCTATATGATCTTTACGATCAGCGGCGCGGGCAGCGTGGCTTCGGAACCGGTGTATTTCGACGAGAGCCTGATGAACAGCGACTTGTTGTATCACAAGTTCACCTGCTATGTCAATTCCATCCAGATGGCGGATACGATTACCGCGACGTATCACTGGTTCGATGACGGCGTGGAAAAGACGGTGTCGGAGAACTACTCCATCAAGCAGTATCTGGGAACCTTCGATACAGCGGTTGCAAACGGCACGATCACGAACGCAAAAACGATCGATCTCGTCCATGCGCTCGCGGACTACGGACACTATGTGCAGTTGTTCCTTGCGGATGCAAAAGGCTGGACGCTCGGCGAAGACTACGCAGAGATGGATCGGTTTTATGCGACCGGCTATGATATCGAGGCGATCAAGACCGAACTGAGCGACTACGCGATCGGAATCGAGTCAAGCGGTGCGGACTTCACGAAATTCACCTTTGCGACGGCGCTTGACTCCGCAACGACGATCCGGATGCAGTTCACGGTACCGAAAGGATATTCCGGCACGTTTACTGCAGAAGCGTCGGACGGCACACCGGTGACGGTGAAAAAGTCCGGGACCCGGTACACGGTCGAGATTGCGGACATTCCGGCGCACAATCTGGGCAAGGCGTTTGAGATCACGATCACGACGGAAAACGGTATGGCAACGGTGAACGTTTCCGCACTGTCCTACGTGAAGATCGCGCTTGACACCTATACGGACGCGAACTCGCAGAACGCGATGGCGGCGATCTACGCCTATTCCAAGGCAGCGCAGGAATATAAAGCAGCGCACTAAGCGAGGTGTATCGGCAAGTTGATACTCCCGTAAATCAAAACACGCACAGGGGCGAAGCCACAACAGCTTCGCCTTGCTTTTTGCATACTTTAGCGCTGCAAAGAAATAAGAAAAAGTACGGGGCAGCAGGACTCGAACCCGAAAACCCTTATAAATACTGGTTTTTTTGAAAGGCACGTAAATATTCGAGTCCATTGCATGCGAAACTATACGGGCAGAAGGACTCGAACCATAAAAGAAAAACTCTCCATGAGGCTCCTTAGTGGCGACGTTCAATTCGTCGGACTGGGCACCTCATACAGAGAGTTTGAAAGAGGAATCGCGCACCGGATGCAGAGCGTCAGGCTCCAATTGCCGTCAGATACAGGCGGTGCGGTTCCAAAGAGCCAATCTCCCGACTAAGTGGGGTCAACCCCTACCCGTTCAAAGACGGAGACAAGAGATACGGCTCTTGTTGGGAACAACTCCAGTCCGAGATGCTTGCGCCCCGCGGTATACGTCCGAAACGCCCTCTCGTTGCTCCCAAATTGATTCCAGGCCTCCCGCGCTGCTGCGCTGTCAGGGGGAATCAACAGATGTTTATCAGCGAACTTCTACTTAAAGCCAAAGCCATATATTGACTGAAGCCGTAGTCCTGCAAAAAGCAAGAAGGACCGAACGCCCCGAAAGACGCTGCCGCCGCTGATAAACAAGGGTTCAGCCGCCTTATCCATGAAAGTATAGGTAACATGGGCGACGGTCAGAACCCGTGGCTCAGCCGCCTTATCCCTAACAGCGTTGTGATAGGGGCTGCGGATCTGGCCACAGCGAAAACATGTGCATGCGGGGAAGTTTACGGTTCGTCCGCAGCTACTGCCGTCAGCCCTATGCTTACTCGTGCTGATGGAGATGCTCCCGCTGGATCTCATACCTCGCGCATACAAATGCCGTTAGGCGAGACCCTTATACGGAATCGCCGATCCGTCTGAAACGGATTCACCGATGCCCGGTCATAAGACTGGCGTATCGATCCCAAGCGATTCCGGCAGGATCGCCCGGCAGACTCTACATGCTGCCGTGAAGGGCAGAACCCTCAACGATCCTGTACTGGAGTTTATAGCACAATCCTTTAGCCGAGTCAATCACTTTTCCTCATTTTTCGAGCCAGCGAAGGTCATAGTAACGAAATAGATACACGTTTGTGCCGGGAGCGATTTGACGTATTGACATGTTCAGTTTCCCGTGGTAATATCGCTATGCCTATAAAGAGTGCGCGAGAGACAAGCTCGTTGACCGCACGACAACCTGCCCTATGGGTAAGGTGCCAAAGCTTGACCGATGGGTTTGATCAGAATCGCAATTCAGCACCTGTCGGTAACAATGGGTGCTTTTGTGTTCTCCAAATAGGCAAATCAAAAGGAGGACACAAATATGCAAACCATCAAAGACCTTCTGAAGTACGAAAGCAAAGTCATCGTCTATTTCTCTTCTACAAACATCTGTAAACTGTTTCAGCAAAACGCGAAAGCGGAAGGCTTCACGTTCGGCGACGGCGTAAAACCGACCGAACGTGATACTACTGACCTTTTCTGCGTGTCACACGATTTCACGATCTGCTATCTCGGTTACAACGGGCACCTCGCGTTTCGCACCACGGGGTGGGGTTCGCCTGTCAATGTGACGTACATCGATTATGGCAAGTACATCGTCGGCGAGAAGGATTTCATCATCAAACGGGTTAAGGCATCCAGAGGATTCCGGCGGGAAAATCCGCTTCGCCGGTGGCTTCGGAGAGTCATCGGGTGATGGGGGTGCGATCATGAAACTGTTTTATCAATTTGAAAAGCCGGACCCGCAGAAGATTATCGAGGGCGTAAAGAAAGCATACGGAGTGAAGAATCCCGGCAAAACTAATGGCTTTATGGGAACATTTTTTGCGGTGCATCTTGACGTATTCGTTACAGATAAGGTCGCAGATATGGCTGAATGTAGTAATAAGTTCCGCGAGTTTCTGGATAACTGCATTACACGTTTCTATCATGATGATTACGGCTATGTTACATGGAGTGAATCAATGAACAACGGAGAGAATCGTTATCTTGCCGGTTCCACGAGTTGGATGATAGCAAGATATAGCTTCGAAACAGGAATAGCCGTTGTGTATGCAAATCTGTACGATATGACACTGATATCTTTCATAGAGGAAGACGTTTCCGAGATATATGAGGAGCAGTTCAGAAAAACCCCGTATTGCACGAAAGGGACGCTTGACGACTGGTTTTTGAACGAGCTGAGGTATGTGAGACCTAAATCACAATAAAAGATTTCTTGAAACCGCTTACTGTCCGATTTATCGGATACCTCTTGTGGTTTAATACAGGTGTAGAGAGGAAATAGAACACTTTTTCTCGAAGCAATTCATCTTTATGAGGAGGTTCCCAATGCGGTATTATGAGGTAACAGCAAAGTGCGGTCATGTCGGAAAAAAGGACAAGAGAGGTTTTCTTGTTTTCATCGGTAGCGTATGGTATAATCACCTCAAAAAAACGCAGACTGCAGAACGGCTGAACCGAAAGGAGGAAACTCATGGATCATAGAACGGATCGGCTGATCCTTCATTATGTTACGGAAGGCGATTTGTC
>JAGABQ010000129.1:0-2806 GCA_017614495.1 Clostridia bacterium | reverse complement strand
TTCACGCCTACCCCTCCAAGGGGAAGGCAAGATAAAGTTCCGCTTGGCTTTGCAGAAAGCGAAATATCGTAAGTAAAGCGATGGCCTAAATAGGCCTCCCTTGTGTAAAGGGAGGGGGACCGCTTGCGGTGGAGGGATTGTCTCAGAAAATCTATCGCTTTACAATCCCTCAGTCAGCCGTTCGGCTGACAGCTCCCTTTACACAAGGGAGCCTTGCGTGGCGCCGAAGCGCTGCCCCCTGCCGGAGGGGACGCCGGAGAGCCGTCTCTTTCTGCAAGTCGGGAAACAAAAACTTGCAGAAAAGCGCAAAAAGCCCTTGACAGTACGCGGCGGAATGATTATAATTTATCCGTTAATTTCATTTTTTGAAAAGGAATTGCAGCCATGACCATAAACAACCAGTATCTCAACGGTCTTTATGAAAAGACGGTAAAAACCAATCCCGGTGAGCCGGAGTTCCATCAGGCGGTCGGCGAGGTCCTCGCCTCCCTCGTTCCCGTGGTCGAAAAGCGCCCCGACATCGTCAAGGCGGGCATCATCGAGCGGATGATAGAGCCCGAGAGGTTCCTCCGCTTCCGCGTCACGTGGGTGGACGACAACGGCGAAGTTCAGGTGAACCGCGGCTACCGCGTTCAGTTCAACTCGGCGATAGGCCCGTACAAGGGCGGCATCCGTCTCCATCCGTCGGTAAACGCCTCGATCCTCAAGTTCCTCGGCTTTGAGCAGATCTTCAAGAACTCCCTGACCGGCCTCCCGATGGGCGGCGGCAAGGGCGGCTCCGACTTCGATCCCAAGGGCAAGTCCGACGGCGAGGTCATGAGATTCTGCCAGTCCTTTATGAGCGAACTCTTCAGACACATCGGCCCCGACACCGACGTCCCGGCGGGCGACATCGGAACGGGCGCGCGCGAGATCGGCTATATGTTCGGCCAGTACAAAAAGCTCGTGAACGAATATCACGGGGTCCTCACCGGAAAGGCGCTCTGCTGCGGCGGCTCGCTCGCGCGCAAAGAGGCGACGGGCTACGGGCTCTGCTATTTCACCGACGAGCTCCTCAAGGATCACGGAACGAGCTTCGAGGGCAAGACGGTCGTCGTCTCCGGCTCGGGCAACGTCGCGATCTACGCCTGCGAAAAGGCGACGCAGCTCGGCGGCAAGGTCGTCGCGATGTCCGACTCCAACGGCTTCATCTACGATAAGGACGGCATCAAGCTCGACGTCGTCAAGCAGATCAAAGAGGTCGAGCGCGGACGCATCAAAGAGTACGCGGCGCGCGTTCCCGGCTCGGTCTATACCGAGGGCCGCGGCATCTGGGGCGTAAAGTGCGACATCGCGCTCCCGTGCGCAACCCAGAACGAGCTGAACGGCGACGACGCCGACAAGCTCATCGCAAACGGCGTTTACGCGGTCTGCGAGGGCGCGAACATGCCGAGCACGCCGGAGGCGGTAGAAAAGCTCCAGGCGGCGGGCGTTCTCTTCGGCCCGGCGAAAGCTGCCAACGCGGGCGGCGTCGCGACCTCGGGACTTGAAATGTCCCAGAACTCGATCCGTCTCTCGTGGACGTTCGAGGAGGTCGACGATCGGCTTCACGGCATAATGAAGAACATTTACAAAAACGCCTCTCAGGCGGCGAAGGACTACGGCATGGAGGGCAACCTCGTCGCCGGCGCGAACATCGCGGGCTTCATCAAGGTCGCCGACGCCATGCTTTGGCAGGGGATAGTCTGACAGTATCGTTTTTGCGCCGCGGGACGGAGAGCCGTCCCGCGGCTGTTTTTACGCTCGCTTGCAAACCCCCGCCGCGGATGGTATAATATACGCGATCTCAGTTCTTGGTATGAAAAGAGGAATTTGAAATGTCGGAATATCTCGTGACGGGCGCCGCCGGAGGGATGGGCAGGGCGGTGACCCGGGCGCTCCTTGAAAAGGGGCACGCGGTCTTCGGGCTCGATATAGCCCCGGAGGCGCCCTTCAGGGACGAAGGATTTCATTATATTTGCGCCGACGTGCGGAGCGCCGGCAGTATAGACGCGGCGTTTGATATAATATCGGGCGCGTGCGGCGGGCTCGACGGGATCATCTGCCTCGCCGGGATATACGATCTCGGCTCGCTCATCGAGATGACAGAGGACAGGTTCCTGCGGGATTTCGACGTCAATCTCTTCGGCGCCTTCCGTGTGTGCAGGACGTTTTTCCCGATCCTCAGGCGGACGGGGCGCATAGTCATAATCTCAAGCGAGCTCGCCCCGCTCGATCCGCTCCCCTTCACGGGGATATACGCGGTGACGAAATCCGCGCTCGACGGCTACGCCTCGGCGCTGAGGGCGGAGCTTCAGCTCCTCGGGATAAAGGTCGTCACCGTCCGGCCGGGCGCCGTCGATACCGGAATGCTGCCGGCGTCGGTCGGAAAACTGAACGACTTTTGCGAAAAAACCGAGCTTTACGGGCTCAACGCGGCGCGTTTCCGCCGTATCGTTGACAGCGTGGAGACGCGGAGCGTCCCGGCGGAGAAGCTCGCGCGGCTCGTGACGAAGATCCTCTCGGCGCGGTCTCCGCGCCCGGTGTACTCGATAAATCGCAACCCGCTGCTTCTGCTCCTGAACGCCCTCCCGCGCCGCGCCCGCCTCTTCATCCTACGAAAAATCCTCGCCCCGAAATAAGGGCGAATACCTGACACTTTCCCCCTACCGGCGGTTGATTTTCCCCGACTCAACCTACGGTATGTGGACAAAGCCGCGCCGCGGCGGTATAATTGCGGCAGAAAGGAGACCGGATATGGATCAGATCAAAATCGGAAAGTTCATTT
>JAGABQ010000128.1:0-11052 GCA_017614495.1 Clostridia bacterium | reverse complement strand
CGCTCGCCGTGATCGCCGCGGGAGCGGCCTTCGCCTATTATCAGCACATATTCAATCAGATAGTCCTCCCGGAAACCGAAGATAACGTGATCCTTC
Organism: Clostridia bacterium; assembly: GCA_017614495.1. GTDB lineage: Bacteria > Bacillota > Clostridia > Oscillospirales > CAG-272 > Colimorpha_A. The sequence continues at coordinate 10,956 of JAGABQ010000128.1, read as the reverse complement.
CGAAAGACGAGGATTTCGTGACAGACGACCCGAACGAGTCGTATATAATCGACGACGATACCTCGGGGGACGAGTATACCGAAACGGAGCCGAACGAAAGCGAAACCGCGAACGACGGAACGTCCTCCGACGTCACGTCTGATGTTGACGATCCTTCCGTCACGACGACGAAGGATGCGAGCGCCACCGAGCCAGGAAAATCGAGTCTCACAAGCGAAAAGGTGACTTATCAGGACCCCGCCTCTATCTCATGGCCGGAGGACCTCACGCCGCTCGGCGACGACGGACTAATCAACATCATGCTCGTCGGTCAGGACAACGGAAGCTTCAAATCCCGCGGCAGATCGGATTCGATGATCCTCCTGTCCGTCAACCCGTCGACGGGCGGCATCTCACTCGTTTCTTTCCTGAGGGACACGTACGTCCAGATCGGAAACGGATATTCCGACAACAGACTGAACGCCGCCTACAAATTCGGCGGGTTCAAACTGATGTTTGACGTTATGAAGCGCAATTTCGGCATAACCTGCGACTACGGTATCGTCGTAAATTTCGAATCGTTCATAGATATAATCGACACGCTCGGCGGCGTAGACCTGACGTTTACCGAGAAAGAGGTCAAGAATCTCGTCAAGAACGGCTTCGGGACCTATCCGGACGGCAGCGTGGCGAAAATCGGCCTGAATAAAAACGTTCCGGGCCACATGGCGCTGGCATACGCCCGTATACGCAAGATAGATTCCGATTTCAACCGCACGGCACGGCAGAGAAAGCTCCTCATGTCGGTCTACAACCGATTCAAGGACGCTAGTCTCTCCACCATACTTGAGCTCGTCAACAACGTGACGAACTATATAAGAGTCTACAACATGACGTCGATGCAGCTCCTTGATCTCGTAAGCATGCTTTATCCGCTTATCGGAAACGAGGTTAAGAGCTACAGCGTTCCGGGATCGGGCGAATATTCTTACGCGAGCATGAGGGGCATGTCGGTCGTATTGCCGAAACTCGAAAAGATCAGGGAATCGCTGAAGAAAAAGCTTCCGCTCGGCACTGCCGATTATCCGGTTACGGCGGACAAGACCACCGAGCCGCCCGTCGTGACGACGGAGGTCACCTCCGCCGTGCCCGTGAGCTCTGATATCCCCGACACGTCCGGCTCGGAACCCGTGACGAGCGAAACCGCAGCGGACGTCTCATCGGAACAACAGACAAGCGAAATAATCACTGACGCTCCGCCCGACGAATCCGTGACCGAAGAAACTTCCGGTCTTCCGGATACCGGCACGGACGCGCCCGAGACCGAAGACAGCGGGGAGGCGACGGAGATACAGACCGACGCTCCCGAAACCGAGCCGACCGGCACTCAATGATAATACACGGTTTTCAGAAGCTGACGATGCTCGATTTCCCCGGGAAGACCGCCTGTACGGTCTTCACCGGCGGATGCAACATGCGCTGTCCCTTCTGTCACAACGCCGACCTCGTACTCGATCCCGGGGCTTATCCCGTGATACCCGAGGAGGAGGTCATCGGGCTCCTTTCGCGACGCCGCGGTATACTCGACGGCGTCTGCGTGACGGGCGGCGAGCCGATGCTTCAGAAAGATCTGCCGGTTTTTGCAGAAAAGATCAAGAATCTCGGTTTTCTCGTCAAGATTGACACGAACGGAACCTTCCCTTCGGAACTCAGATATATGCTTAACGAAGGACTATGCGATTACGTCGCGATGGACGTCAAGAATTCTCCCGCAAAATACGGCGAGACCGTCGGCAGAAAGGGTTTTGACATTTCCCGAATAATCGAAAGCATAGATATTTTGAAATCCACATCCGTCCCGCACGAGTTCAGGACGACAGTCACGAAGACATTTCATGAATACCGCGATCTCGCTGAGATCGCCGGAATGCTCGGGAGCGGACAGAACTATTATCTTCAGGCGTACCGCTCGTCCGACAAAGTCATGGACGGGACCGTGACGGGATATCTGCCCTCGGAGCTTAAGGAAATGACCGCCCGGCTCTCCTCCGAGCACACCGATATGAATATCTCCCTCAGGGGAGTATAAAACGCCTTCGTCGGTCAGCAATCATAATATTATACCCCGGGCCGGGGCGGGAAACCGCTCCGGTCCTTGACTTTATTGTGCGAATAGAATATAATATATACGGGATTTTATTATTCACGGAAGAGGTCAATCGCAGAATATGGAAAAAAACATAGCGGCCGCAAACGCCGCGGAACAGAAAAAAAGAATCTTTTCGGGAGCTCAGCCGAGCGGCAAACTGACTATTGGCAACTATCTCGGGGCGGTCCGCAACTGGAAGCTTCTCGAGGACGAATACGACTGTCTATACTGCGTCGTCGATATGCACGCGATAACGGTCAGACAGGACCCTGGCGAGCTCAGGCGCCGTACGTACGAGACGCTCGCGCTCTATCTCGCAGCGGGTCTCGATCCGCAGAAAAACATACTGTTCGTTCAGAGTCACGTGCCGGCGCACGCCGAACTTTCGTGGATACTGAACTGCTTTACCATGTTCGGTGAGCTTTCACGAATGACGCAGTTCAAGGACAAAAGCCGCAAATTCGCGGACAACATAAACGCCGGGCTCTTCACCTACCCCGTTTTGATGGCGTCCGATATTCTCCTTTATCAGGCGGATCTCGTCCCCGTGGGGGTGGACCAGATGCAGCATATTGAGCTCACTCGCGACGTAGCCGAGAGATTCAACGGCATTTTCCCGGGGACCTTCACCGTCCCGACGGGATACACGCCCAAGATCGGCGCAAAGATCATGTCCCTCGCCGAGCCGGAAAAGAAAATGAGCAAATCCGACGCCAACGTCAACGCGAGCGTCTTTATACTCGACGGAAAAGACGACATCATGAGAAAGTTCCGCCGGGCTGTCACCGATTCCGACACCGTCGTCCGGCGCGCGGAGGGCAAGGACGGGATAAACAACCTCATGACGATCTATTCCTCGTTCACGGGGAAAACCGATCCCGAGATAGAAAAGGAATTTGACGGGCGCGGGTACGGAGATTTCAAGACCGCGGTCGGAGAGGCCGTCGCCGACGGGCTCGCTCCGCTTCACGCGGAATACGACCGGCTCGTTGCGGACAAGCCGTATCTCGAATCCGTGATGAAGGAAGGCGCAGAGCGCGCATCGAGGATCGCCGCGAGGACCCTCTCGAAAGTTAGAAAAAAGGTCGGTTTCGTGCCGCCCGTGAGATAACATGAAAATCATTTCCCTGCGCGTGGGTTCGTTTGCCGGTATGAGCGGGACGGAGGTCCCGTTCGGCGACGGGCTTAACATTATAGAAAGCGGAAACGAGACCGGCAAAAGCACGGTCGCGGATTTTATCCGCTTCCTTTTCTATGGCTTCGAGCGCGGGGAAAGAGAACTGTACACGCCTTTTTCCGGCTCGTCCTGCTCGGGTTCCGCCGTGATCGAAAAGTCCGGCGATATATATACGGTCGAGCGGTTTGAGGACGGGACGGCAAAACGGGTCTCGATATTTAAAAACGGAATAAAGGTCGACACCGGCCTCTGCCCCGGGGAGTTTTTCACCGGAATACCCGATGGGCGGCTCTTTTCGTCTGTCCTCACGGCCTCGGACCCAAAGCCCTCCGGCGGAGGGGTTGTCACCGCGGTACAGAACATCCTGAACGGCGGCAGCGAGCGCATAAGCGCGGAGCAGGCGGGCAAAGCGCTCGGTAAACTTCACACGGACCTCAGGGCAAAGCGCGGCGACGGCGGGCGGCTGAACGAACTCGACGCAAAAGCGAAAAAGCTCCGCCGCGAGCTTGACGAAATAAAGGAAAGAGAGCTCCGCGCGGCCGAGCTGAGCACGCAGAAAACCGCGCTCGAGCGGCGCATCGGAGAGATATCCGCCGAGGAGAGCCGTCTCAAGCAGGACAGGATAACGTATCTCATCGGCAAACTGAGGGAAAAAGCCGCCGACCTTGATAAAAAAAGGCGCGAAACGGACGAGGCGAACAGAAGACACGACGAGTTTGAAAACTCCTGGCTCGTTCGCGGGCGTTTTCCGAATCCCGGAGACGTCGAGTTCATAAAAGAAACGGTCTCGCGGGGCGCGGAGGCCGAGGCGGCCGCGGAGGCAGCCCGCTCCGAATACGAACAGAAAAAAGAATTCGCCGCTCAGGCCGAGGAGGTCTGCCGGCTCGCGAGGAGCGAGGCGGAGCCGGAGATCAGATCAGGGATCAAAAAACAGAATCTGCTCTCCGTCGCGGCTTACGCCGCGCTCGGGCTCTTCACGGCGACCCTCGCCCTGACGCTCGTCGCGTTCTTCGCCGGGATGCCGACCGCGCCGAGGATCGTTTTCCCCGTCGCATCCGCCGCATGTCTCACGGCGTTCATTCTGCTCATCCTCGGCGTGAACAGAGTCAGAAGAAAGATCGACCGGCTGAGAGATTTTTCCGAATACGACGAGGCAAAAAAGCAGACCGCGGAGCTATGCGCGGCGGCTCTTGAAAAGAAAAACGCCTTCGAGGCGGCCGCTCAGCGCACCCGGACAGAGGTTAACGAGCGCCTGAAGATTTACCGCCTGACCTCATCCGACCCCGTCGGAGAACTTGAAGAAATAATCGGCGAGCACGAGCGGCTTGGAGCCGAATACGCGGCCCTCAACTCCGCCTATACGGAGGAAAAGATCCGCTTTGACACTCTCCTTCAGAGCGAGAGCACCCCTACGGACGACGGGCGCGAAATCATCCTGCCCGAGGGATACGGAGAAACGACGTACACCGAGGGAATGGAAGCGCTCGCCGCCGAGACGGTACGGCTCAACCGCGAACTTCTCGGCGTTCGCGAGGAGATCGCCCGGCTCGAGGGATACGATTCCGCGGAAAAAGCCGTGGAACTGAGGCAGACAGAGGACGAGATATCCCGCCTCGGCGAGACCTTTGACACCGTGCTTCTCGTGGAAAAAGCGCTCGCGCAGGCGGCCGACGAGATAAGGATGTCCGTCGCTCCGTCGATCAAGCGCATAGCTTCGGAAAAAATGTCGGTGCTCACCTCGGGCAAATACGCCTCGCTGGGCGTGGACGGCTCTCTCGCCGTCACCTTTACCCCGGGCGACGGCGCCGGAGGGAAGGTGATCCGCGACGAGCGGTATATGAGCACGGGCACCGCGGACTGTTCCTACATATCCCTGCGTCTCGCGATGGCTGAGCTGATCTCGGGGAGCGAGCCGCTTCCCATGATATTCGACGAAACGCTCAATCATCTCGACGGCAGGCGCATGCTCGCGTGCCTTGAGATGCTCTCGGCAAGGGGAGGACAGGTCCTGCTTTTCACGGCCTCAGACAGGGAAAGACGTATAAGCGAAGCGGCCGGCCTGCCGCACAATATGATAACTCTGGGGAACGCGTCATGACTATTGACGAGAGATTTGTGTCGGTATGCTTCACCGGGCATCGCGTCCTTCCGCAGGATACGCGGTCACTTAAAAAATCCCTCGATGTGATCATCGAAAAGCTGTACGGCGAGGGAATGAGGATATTTTACGCGGGCGGCGCCGTCGGATTTGACATGCTGGCGTCGGAGGCCGTCGCCGAAGCGAAAAGCCGCCGCGAGGGTATGGAGCTCCGCCTCCTTATCCCTTGCGAGGGCCACGATCTCAGGTGGGGGGACGGCGACAGGCGCCGGCTCGCCGCGCTTAAGGCCGCCGCGGACTCCGTCGAGATCCTCTCCCCGGTGTTTACGCCGTGGTGCATGCACGAAAGAAACCGCCGGCTTGTGGAAAGATCCGCCGTATGCGTTGCCTTCCTGCGCCACAGCGAGGGAGGGACGGCCTCGACCGTGAAATACGCCGATAAAAAGGGGCTCAGGATAATAAACGTCCCGGACGCGCCGGAAGAAAACCCGTGACAAGCCCGAAAAGGATTATGAAATGAAAAAAACAGCTCTTATACTGTGTCTGATAATTCTTCTCGCCGGATGTTCATCCGGCATGCGTATCCCCGACGACGAGGCGATGGAGGTCATAAACGGTCTCCTTCCGCTTTCAAACGAAGTTAACGAGATCATATTCGGGAAAGGCCTCCCCGCGGTCGACGAGGCGTATGAATCCGAGCATACCGGTACCGCCTATTATCCCGTAAAGGAAGGCACCGGCTATTCGTCGATAGCCGACATCAAGCGCGCCGCGGAGAAGGTCTATTCGAGATCATATCTCGATGCAGTCTACAAGACCGCCTTTGAGGGCGTCAGCGGAGGCGATTCCGTTCTCGGCTCGCTCAGCCCGAGATACACCGAAATTGCCGGCGTTCTCAAGGTCAACGTGTCCGCCGAGGGATTTGACATAAGATCCTACGAAAAGGTCACCGAATGCCGTTACGCCTCCTCCGGGAAGGGCTACGCGATCTACGCCTGCAAAGCCCTCGCATCCGACGGGAAGACCTACGATATAAAAATATATCTGACCCAGCAGTCGGGAGAGTGGAGACTCGACAGCCCGACCTACTGAGATGGAAAAGGCGATTTCATACCTTAAAAGAAATATGACCCTCGCCCTGAGGTCTCTGAGATATAACGGCAGGCGGTATATACCGTTTTTCATAGCCGTCGTTATATCTCAGCTATGCTTCGGGGTGCTTTTTGTCGTGAACGGCTTTGCCGCGAGAGAGGAAAAACGCATCGCGGCGAACGAATACGATTATCACGTCGAATATTACGGTATGACGGAATCCCAGGTCGCCTATCTTCACAATTATTCCTCCGCCGTCTCAAAGGGCGCGATTTATACGGTCGTCGAGGCCCTGCCCTCCGGCACGGTCGACGGAGAAGAGGTATACAACGTCCGGATCCTACTTAAAAAAGACATCGAAACAAATTTCAAGCAGTTCCGGCGCGGGGTCCTCGCGACGGCGCTTTCTTTCGGAAACGATTCGGTGAGCTATTACCTCACGCCGCTCTATACCGGCGTGAAGAGCGGCAACAACGCCCTGACCCTGCGGCTTATGCTGATATTTTCGGCGGTCACGCTGCTTCTCCTCACGGCGCTTTATATAGTAAGGATAAACAATTTCCGCTTTGAATACGGTATATACATGACCTGCGGCGCGGATTTCCGAAAGCTCACCGAGGGCTCGGCGTTTGAGATGCTCTTGATCGTCGCGGTGTGCTATCTGCCGTCGATGGCGGTCTCCACGGCCGTTTCCTCGCTGCTCTGCGGGGGATTTGCCGTGGCGAGGCCCGTCGGCTGGCTGCTCACTCTCCTTCTGACGGCGCTTATATCTTTCCTGTCGGTGATATTCCCGATGTTCGTAACGTCCCGGATATATCCCGTGAAAAACATTTCCGCGGCGGACAATTCAAATTACGCCGCCTCGCCCCGCCGCTCGGCGGAGCTGCTCGGGTGCGGCACGGGAAAATATCAGCGCCTTTCGTTCGTTCGCTTCCGCAAATATTTCCTGAGAGCGACGGCCGCCGCCGCTTCGTTCGCTGTCTGCGCGTCGGTGCTCTATTATACCTCGTTCATCGCGCGAGCGGAAAACGACGCGCCCGGCGCCCAGTTCACCCTTACGTTCCGGGACGGGACGGTATACGACGAGGAATGCTCGTCTCAGCTCGCTACCTTCCCCGAGATCGGCGCCGTGAACAAGGTAATGATCAGGAACGCCGCCGTGCTCAACACCGCCGTGGCCTTCGGCAAAGGAAAGATACTGCCGTTTGCCGACGGGTTCGTCGGCTATTCGGGGGACGGATACTCGAAATACACGGACACGGTCGACTTCTCTCCGACCGATCCCGAGGTCATAAACTGGCTGTCGCGGTACAGCTGCGACGGCGATCTGTCGCTCGCCCTCAGCGAAGGCTGGTGTATCGTGGTTCAGAACAGATTCAACCGCCGGGTAATGAACGTAAAACCCGGGGATGAGATCTGCATAGCTGTTGCCGGAGAGCCGCGCGAAGGGACGAAGGTCACAAAATCCGAGCTGGATCTTCTCACAGGCGAAAAGCTCCTCCAGGCAAAGCTCAAATACTATTCGTATTCCTATCGCACGCTTAAGGTCGCCGCCGTCCTGAAGGACGTGCCGACCTTTGAGATGATACCGCTCTATCTCTCGGAAAGCGACTGGCGCGATATCGCGGGAGCGGGGGAGTACACCAGGGTCGAACTTTACTGTGACGAAAGCGCGGATATCGAAAAGCTCGACAGAGAGCTGAGGGAATGGGCGTCTATATACGGCGGGATCACCGTAAAGAACACCCATTACGCCGCCGAAAAGGAGATAGAACAGGCGCAGCACAGGCCTCAGATGCTGGCGGCGCTCGGCATCCTCACCGCGGTGGCGGCGCCGGTGCTCTGGTTCTTCTCCGAAACCGTATTTTACGGCAAGCGCAGGGACGAATTCCTTATCCTCTCGTGGTTCGGCGGAACGGACAGGGAGGTCCGGCGCATCCATATCTCCGACGCCTGCGCGTTTGCCGCGATAAGCACGGCGTTTACCGCCGTTTTCTCGGCGATAGGGATAGCGGTTTCGTACAGGATAGCGAATTTCATCGCCGGAGAATCTCTGTACCACACTTTCAGGTTTCCGACGGCGCTCTATCTCATTATGCTGCTGCTTACGGCCGTCGGGTCGGCCGCGGCGGTAATCACGTCATATTTCGCTCTTCGCCGCTCGTCCGCTGCCGGCGATCTCACAGACGACAACTGAGGAGGACTTTGATGGCTCTTCTTGAAGCTACGAACATAATAAAGCTTTACAAACAGTACGACGACACCGTGACGGCGGTCAACCGGGTAAACCTGACTGTTGAACGCGGGGATTTCGTCGCTATAATCGGCGCCTCCGGCTCGGGCAAATCGACGCTCCTGCAGATCCTCGCGGGGATAGACAAGCCGACGAGCGGCACCGTGAAGATACGGAGCAACGACATAACCGCGATGGGCAGGGACGCCCTCTCGAGATTCCGCGGAAAATATATCGGATTCATCTTCCAGAAGCACAATCTGATCCCCCAGCTGACGGCTATGGAGAACATCCTCGTCCCGACGGTAATGTGCAACAAGGCAGAGAGCCAGTACGAGGAGCATTTCAAAAAGCTGACGACGATGCTCGGCATCACCGACCGGCTCCATCACCTGCCGTCCGAGCTGAGCGGAGGACAGGCGCAGCGCGTCGCCATCGCCCGCGCCCTGATAAACGACCCCGAGGTGCTCTTCGCCGACGAGCCGACGGGCAATCTCGACAGAGAGAACGCCGACGAGGTCCTCGAGCTGCTCCTCCACACGAGAGAGTCGCTCGGGCAGACGGTCGTCATGGTCACCCACGACCTGACGATCGCCGACCGGGCGGACATGATATACCGCATGGACGGCGGCAGACTGTTCATTTACAGAGACAGAGACGGGGAATACCGCAGGAACTCGTTCGAGACCGAGCTGAACCGGGCAAAGGAAGACGCTTCGCTTTGAATACAAAAAACACCGGATGACATCCCGCAGGATATCATCCGGATTTTTTTATTATCTTCAGATTATTCCAAAGTAACGAACACCGCATCGGTAAGAGTCGATACGGTATATACCCCGTCCGTGGGGGTGAGTACTCTCGGCACGCCCTTTTCATAGACCGTCACGAGCGAAACGCAGTCCGAAACGGTGAACGATACAGTCGCCTCCGTGGTGTGTTTGAAACTATAATCCGTGCAGTTGTATATGAGGAAGGCCTCTCCGTCCCTGCCCGTCTTTTTCTCAAACCTCCCCACGACCGCGAACTCTTTGTCCGATACCTTCATCGAGGTGATCTTTTCGGAGCCGAGCGAGTCGAACGTGTACTCCCCGCTGAGTTTTCTGATGCCCGACTGGGGGAAGAAATCCGTCCTTTCAAAATATCCGTCGCCCGTCATCATCGCCGTGCCGGTGCGGGAATATTTGACGTATATCGGCGAAAAGGTCTTTGCGTCAAGGACCGCCTCTTTAAGAGCGTCGTAGACCGGGTTTTTGTTGCCCTTTGAATTAAGGACCGTTGTGCCCCAGCCGTCGGCGGTCCAGCAGGCGTATGAAATGCAGTTCACACCGTACGCCATGGCGGTATACGCCTGGAGCTTTATCTTCTCGGCGCTGAGCCCCGACGTTGAGTCGTAAACTCCTGCGATGAGCCAGAGGTCGAGCCCGTATTTCCCGGCCACGTCGGCGGCCACCTCGAGATTCTGCAGCGCCGTTACGACGGTACCGGGTGAATCATAGAGGTATCTGTCATAACAAAGATAATCCGAGAGCCCGCTAGACGCGAACGTCTCGAGATACGTGCGGTAATCAACGTCGCCGAACCACTCGCCGGGCTTTCCGTCGTCGGTCCCCGGGAGAAGATTCTCGATGACCGCGACGTCGGGAAAATGCTTTTTATAGACGTTGGCGTTTTCCTTCATCATCTGGAGAGAGTGAATGCTCGGCTCGTCATTCTGATAAAAACCCCAGACCGCCTCGTGGTCGTATTTGTTTTCTATGATAGTCTTCTCGTAATCTTCCAGCGTAACGTTCGGGTCCCATCTGAAGGGTATCCCGCTCGCGACTACCCAGTCTATCACGCCGATCCCTAGACTTGCGTAATAATCATGAAATTTTGTTCCTCCGGCCGCCCATATGAGATTCATTCCGCAGGCCTTGAGGTCGTCGATCTGCTTTTCGGAACCGAGCTTTGCGTTATACGCCCCGAAAAGCAGCTTAGAGTGATCCACGCGCGTATCGCGGTATTCCTTCAGAACGTTCATGCGAGCCGCCTCGTCCCTGAGCGACGGCAGAAGATCTGCGTCCGGGATGCGTGCGCGGTCGGGATCCGGCAGAGCGCAGTATCCGATATAGCAGAGCTCAATGAGATCCGAGCGGTTGTCTTTTACCGCAGGAGCGTCGATTTTGAGAAGATATAAAAGCGCGGCGACGTCCTCCGGAGTTTCGGGAAGCCCTACGGGATAGGGT
>JAGABQ010000127.1:0-6830 GCA_017614495.1 Clostridia bacterium | reverse complement strand
TATCCGCTCCCCGAGGCGCAGCTCGACAGATTTTCGGTCAGGATGTCGCTCGGATACCCGTCCTTTGAGGACGAGGTCCGCCTCGTCGCCGACCGCAAGACCGAGAACCCGATGGACACGGTGAACAAGATCACGGACGAAAACGAGATGCGCGCCATGATCCGCGCCGTCTCGCTCATAAGGATCGACGAACGCATATACAGATATATCGTCACCCTCGTCACGGCCACGCGCTCCGACGAACGGGTGGAGGTCGGGGCGAGCCCCCGCGCCTCGATAGTCGTCTCGAAAATGGCGCAGGCGGTGGCGTTTATGAACGGCCGCCGTCACGTGATACCCGAGGACGTCGCCTCGGTCTTCCTCCCCGCCGTCACGCACAGGATAACGGTGAAGCGCGAATCCCGCCTCGAGGGCGTGACCGCCGCCGCCGTTCTTAACGACATAATGAAAAACACCGCCGTCCCGTCGGTCAGGGCCATGCGCTGACAGAGGATGGAGGGCGCGAAAAAAGAAAAGAATAAGAGGAACGTCCGTTCCGTCAGACTCACGCCGACGGTCTATTCGCTGGTATGGGTCCTTCTCGTCGTCCTCGCCGTCATATTCGGCCAGGCGCTGAGGAACCCCGTGTCGTACTCCTTCGGGGTGACGGTCATGCTCATACCGCCGCTCGAGCTGATATACCTGCTCCTGACGGCGCCTTTTATAAGAGCGGAGTTCGAGACGGAGGGCAGGACGGTCGTCAAGTTCTCGCCCTTCGGGCTCAAGGTGAGGGCGAGGAACAGGTCGATACTGCCGGCGCCCTTCGTTTCGCTCAGATACACCGCCGACGAGGGGCAGAGCGTCTCGGCAAATCTGCCGCTCACCCCGTTCGGCAAGGGGACGGCCGAGGCCGAGATACGCTTCAATACCAGGGGCCCGAGGCCCTGCCGGCTCGACAGCGTGTCTGTCGACAGTCTTCTCAGGATGTTCAGGGTGACGTTCCGCTCGGACGGCGCGGGGACCGTGCTCGTTTTGCCGAGGGTGCTGAACGTGAGCTTCCCCGAGCCGCGGGACGTCATGCGTCTCGACGTCGCGGGGCTCAACCTCACGGACAACGACTCCGACGAGGTCGACGAGATAACCGAGTATCAGCCGGGCGACAAGCTCAAAAACGTGCACTGGAAGCTCTCCGGCAAGGCCGACACGCTTCTCGTGAAAAAATACGGCAGCAGAGGGTCGTCGGAGTCGCTCATCGTCCCCGATCTGCGCGTCATGGGCCGCGAAAAGGCGGAATATGACAAAATATCCGACGTGGTGATCGAGGCCGCGGTCGCGGCCGCTCTCAACAGGTCGGAGCGCGACAGGACGGTCGTTCTGCGCCTTCCGGAAAGCCCCGACGGCGACTTCGCCGATCTGCGCCCCGACGGGCGCGACGGGCTCGACGCCTGCCTGCCTTCCGCGGCGGCGGCACCCGCCGTCACGGCTGCCGATCCGTATCTCATGTTCGGAAAGCGCCCGGAGGGCGAGACGGTCTTCGTCACGCCGAACTGCGATCCCGAGACCATCTCGGTCATAAACGAGCTCGCCGTGGCGTGTCCGCCCGTGACGGTCGTTTTCTGTTCTCCTGACGGGAGCGGCGGCGACGCCTGGAACTCCGCGCAGGAGAGCGACGTCGCCTTCATATCCGGGGAGGCGCTCTCATGAACGCCGTCATCGTCAACGCAAAAGAAAATAAGCGCAAACGCTTTGAGCTGGCCTCGATACCCGGCTCGCTCTGCCGGCTGCTCGTTGCCTTCGTCGGCGCGCTCGGGCTGTGCCTCGTTGTCTCCGACTCGTTCGAGCTGGGGCTCGAGCCGTACGCGCCCCTCGCCTGCGGGGCGTTCTGCCTCGCCGTATATCTCTTTCTGATATCGCTCGAGATCTTTGCGCCGGCGGGTATCGCACTCGCCGTCCTTGAGATCGCGGGGGTGTATCTGACGCTGAAAAAGCTCGGGCTGAACGACCTCGGGGAGATATTCGTAAAAGGCCCCGCCGCCCTCTGGAACGAAGGCGTCGGATGTCTCGTCAGGATAGGGTACACCGGGCTCGCCCCGCTCTCTCTGCCGAACGCCGGCGACTTCCGCGTCGGCGCGGCCGTCCTGTGCGGCATTATATGCGTCATTTTCGTGTGCTGCACCTTTTCGGTCCCGCGGCTCCTGCCCGTGATAATCGTCGCGGCGGCGCCGCTGACCGTCGTATTCATGTACAATCTGCCGCGGAGCAACGTCGGCTTCCTGCTCGTCGTGGCGGCGGGGCTCGGCATCCTCACGATGAAATACTACCGCTCGTTCATACGCGGCAAGGACAAAAAAACGAAACAGCCGTTCATAAAGACGGCGAACGGCGGCTTCGCCGCGCTCGCTCTGACCGTCGCCGTGACCCTCGCGGGCATCGGACCGGCGCTCAGGATAAACGAGCCGGCGCCCGAGGCGACGGCCTTCACCGGCTTCCTCGACAGAATGAGGGAGATAACCTACCGCTTTGTGTCCGGCGATGGCCCGGGCGGGGGACGCGGAGGCGTACGCGGTGACGCGACCAGCCGCAGCGCGATGCCCGAGAAGAGAAAATTTCAGAATATCCCGGTCCTCACGGTAACGGCGGAGTTCTCGACGCCCGTTTATCTCCGCTCGTGGACAGGCGATTACTATACCGACGGGATGTGGACCGCCAGCGCCTGGGGAGACGCGGCTTTTCCCTATCCCGATGACGCGACCGGCGAGTTTTACGAGATCCTCTCGCTCCTCGGCAACGGCGGAGCGGCGGAGCGTAAGAGCGGCGCGCCCGGCTCGGGCGCGTCCCTGAAATACTACGACAGGGGAGCTTCGAGGGGCTTTATCAGCGAGACCGTGACCGTCAGGAGCGAAGCGTATCAGAGCCGCTACGCCCTCGTCGCACCGTCTCTCGTGGGCAAACGCATAACCGAAATAACGAACGTCAGGGTCGATCTGAATTCGGTCTCGTTCATGAAAAGCGGCAAGGTCCTGCTCGATACAAAGCAGGACACGACGTATTCGATGACCTCCTGCGTGCCTTATTACAACCTCGCCGTGGGGCGGACGTATTCTGACTCGGAGACCTTCGCCGCCTTCGCCGAATACGCCGAGGCGTACTTCAAATGGTTCAAAGGCACCGTCACGGAGGGGGGAAGCACCGGGACGCCGTATCACGATATCATAAGGATCATGAGGCAGGACGGGCTGATCACCACCCCGTCTCCTTACATATACTTCGGTTCCGGTGCAATAATCTACCAAAGTTCCGGTGTTCCGGACGCCGTGAGTCCCGGCGATCCCGCCGTGCCGGAATCATTTTACCTCCCGTCCCCGCTTTCTACGATGACGATCCCCGCCTACGTCTGGAACGAAATATTCTCGCGCGAATACGCGGGAATGCCGAAAGCCCCGGACAAGGAGATGGCAAAGGCGGTCATGACCATGACCGTGATCGAGCTAAGCGAGCTCGACGCGAGGTTCAAAACCGTTGAGAAATACAACGCTCAGGCGGTCAGGAACGACACAACCGTGGCGGGTCTCAGCGACGGGGAGCGCGCCTTCCTTTCGGATTTTATCCGCCGGTACGGCCTGCCGGAAAATTGCGGAACGCCCAAAACCCCTGCCGACGCGATGAATCTCGCGGCGATGGTGTCAAAATGCCTCGCCGACGCGGCCGAATACGACGCCGATCCGAGGGGATACGACGCCTCGAAGAGCGCCGTCGTGCAGTTCCTTTCAACCGTCAGGCGCGGCTACTGCGTCCAGTACGCGACGTCCGCGGCGCTCATCCTGCGCACGATGGGCGTCCCCGCGAGATACTGCGAGGGATTTATCGCAAACGGTTTTAAGAGTACTTCGGACGGCTTCGCCGCGACGGTCAGAGACTCCGACGCCCACGCGTGGATCGAGATATACGTAGAGAACTACGGCTGGATGACATTTGAGATGACCGAATCGGTGTCCGGCGCGACGGTCGGGCGCGAAATAAAGCGTGATGACACGACGACCGGGGACACAGAGGTCTCGACTCCCGCCGACGAAACGACGCGTATCGACGACCCCCGTCCCCCGGTTTCGGACACGACCGACAGAGGCGGCGGCGTCACCGAGCCGCCCGTCACGACCTCGGAACCTGAGGAGCGGAAAGGCGGCTTCCCGGCGGCGGCCATCGCCGCGGCGGTGTTCGTCGTCCTCGCGTCGGCCGCGGTCGGAGTTTCCGCCCTGCTCGAGGGCAGGCGCAAAAAGTTCGTCTCGGCTCTGTCGGCGGCGGCCTCCCGCGCCGGATGCTGCGGCCCGCGCGAACAGCAGGAATATACCGACTATATCTTCCGCCTGCTCGGGTACATAGGCCTCAGACAGGGGGCTAACGAGCAGCTCGCAGATTTCGCCTCCCGCGTCTCGGCCCGAGACGGCATGCCCCGCGGCTTCCACGACGTAGCGCTGACGATGCAGCGGCTCGCCTTCGGCGGGGAATCGGACGAAAAGGGCTGCGCCTCCGTCGCCGCCTTCGCCGTCGCCCTGCGCGCCCACGTCAGCGGCGTCCTCCCCGGCTTTAAGAGATTCGTCCTCCGCGACGTGCTGAAACGCATATAACGAAATACGAGCGCCCGGTTTGTCTTTACAAACCGGGCGTTTTGCTGTATAATTATAAAATGACGTTATCCGTCCGCAGCGGCGGGGAAAGGGGTGTCCGATGGAAAAAATCAAAAGCGAAAAGATCATATTCGACGAAATGTCGCGCTCTCCGTCGGATACGGAGAGGCTCGGTGCACGGATCGGCGAATATTTGCTGACCGTGCCGGCAAATCCCCCCTTCGTCGCTCTGTACGGCGACCTCGGAGCCGGCAAGACGGCCTTCGTTTCGGGGATCGCCTCGGTCGTCACTCCGGGCGCGCGCGTCTGCTCGCCGACCTACGCATTCGTCAACGAATACGTCTCGTCCGGCCGGACGCTCTACCATTTCGACATGTACAGAATAACCTCGGAAGACGACCTGTTCTCGATAGGATTTTACGATTTTTCGGGCTTCATGGCCGCCGAGTGGTGCGAGAACGTGCCCTTCGCCCTGCCGGAGAACAGGATAGAGGTCCGCATAACCCGGGGGGAGGGAGAAAACGACCGGCGCGTAGTCGCGCTTGCGATCGAAACGGAGAAAACGAAATGCTGATACTCGGTACCGACTGTTCCGAAAAGACCTGCTCGGCCGCCCTGATCGAGGACGGAAATATCCTCGGCTCGGCCTCGCTCTCGACCGGCCTTACCCACAGCGAGAATCTCATACCGATGATAAACGGCCTCATGTCCCTCACCGGAAAGACGTATCGCGACGTGGATCTCTTCGCCGTCTCGGCGGGGCCCGGCTCCTTCACGGGGGTGAGGATAGGCGTGTCCACCGTCAAGGGGCTCGCATTCGGCGGGAACACTCCCTGCGCGGGACTGTCGTCGCTCCTGTGTATGGCCTACGGCTTTACGGGGCGGGACGGGCTCGTCTGTCCCGTTATGGACGCGAGGCGCGGCCAGGTCTACGGCGCGCTTTTTGAGATAAAAGGGAACTCCGTCACGCGGCTCACGCCCGACGCGGCGATGCCCGCCGCGGAGCTCGCGGAGCTCATCGGCAGGGAATATCCCGGACGCGGCGTCACCGTCTGCGGCGGGGGAGCGAAGATGATGCTCTCGGCCTGCCGTGACAACAAAAACGTATATCCGGCGCCGCCGTCTCTCATGAGCGAAAGCGGCGCGTCGGTGGCTCTCGCCGCGGAGGCCGAGGTCGGCTCCGGCAGGGCTCCCGTATATCCCGGCGGCGACGGCCTGAGACCGATATACCTGCGTCCTTCGCAGGCGGAGCGCATTAAAACAGAAAGGGAATCAACGACATGAAAATATCGATGGGATGCGACCACGGGGCGTATCTGCTCAAAAACCGCATAGCGGAATATCTGAGAGGCCAGGGCCACGACGTAAAGGACTACGGCACGTTCGGCCCCGAGCCGGTCAACTACCCGATATACGCCGAGAAGGTCTGCCGCGACGTGACGTCCGACGCCGCCGATTTCGGCATACTCCTCTGCACGACGGGGATAGGCATGAGCATAGCCGCCAACAAGTTCTCCGGCGTCCGCGCCGCCCTCTGCGGGACGGAATACCAGGCGCACATGACGCGGCTCCACAACAACGCAAACGTTCTGGTGCTCGGCGCGGGAGTCGTCGGCGAAGGGCTCGCCAAGAACATAGTCGACAAGTTCCTCGAGACCGGCTTCATGGGCGCTCACCACAGGATCAGGATCGGTATGATAGAAAATATCGAGAAAACGGGGCACGTCTGACATGGCGAGAACGGTTTGGAAGGGCAGCCCGCTGACGGCGCCCGTACCCGTCGTGCTCGTCACCTGCGGGGATATGGAAAACCCGAATATAATAACCGTCGCGTGGACGGGGACGGTGTGCTCCGACCCTCCGATGACGTACATCTCGGTCCGCCCGGAGCGTTATTCGTACGGGCTCATCAAGGAGAAGGGCGAGTTCTGCGTCAATTTCGCCCCCGCCGAGCTTTATAAAAAAGTCGATTACTGCGGCATTTTCACGGGGCGCAAGGTCAACAAGGCGGATAAATGCGGCTTCGGGTTCGAGCCCGCCTCGGAGGTCTCGGTGCCGATAATCGACAAGTGCCCGCTCGCCCTCGAGTGCAGGGTGAAGGACGTGATACACCTCGGCTCGCACGATATGTTCCTCGCCGAGATAGTGGCGACCGACCTGTCCCCCGAGCTCATCGACGAGAACGGCAAGCTCCGCCTCGAGAGGGCGCGGCTGATCTCATACTCC
>JAGABQ010000126.1:0-6497 GCA_017614495.1 Clostridia bacterium | reverse complement strand
ACGCGGCCATCGCCGACCCGACGGTTCAGTAGATCTCCGACGCTTTCAGGTGTCACGCCGCGCTGCGCGGATTTGACCTCGGATTCGAAAAATACGTTTCGTCATCGGTCTCGGGTTCAGGGCCCGCCGAAACTAAGTCGGCGGGGAGTCTCAGAGAGGCCGTGTACCTCGGAATGAAGGACGCCGCGGCGGACTTTGCCTCGGCCGATGAGGCAAAAAATGACCCGCTCGGGGCGATAAACGGCTCGGTGATACCCGCGCTCGACGACGTCGGCAGGGACTATGAGGCTGGAAAGGCCTTCCTCCCGCGGCTTATCGCGTGCGCCGAGGCGGCCGGGAGAGTGTTCGACGTCCTGTCGCCGTATTTTGCCGTTGACGAAAAAAAGACGGCCGGCAAGGTCGTCATCGCCACGGTGCGCGGCGACGCCCACGACATCGGCAAAAACATCGTCGGTCTGCTCCTCCGCAGCCACGGCTTTGAGGTGACCGACCTCGGCAAGGACGTCCCGCCGGAGGCCGTTCTCGACGCGGTCAGGAGGACCGGCGCAGGTCTTGTCGGGCTCAGCGCGCTCATGACGACGACGCTCCCGTCGATGGAGGATACCGTCAGACTTCTCAAAAAAGAGACCCCCGGAGTGAAGATAATGGTGGGCGGCGCCGTCCTGACACAGGAATACGCCGATCTCATAGGCGCCGACGGCTACTCCGCGGACGGGATCTCTGCCGTACGCCTCGCCGAGCGGCTGACTGAAAATTGACTTTTTGCCTCCTATGAGGTATAATACCTCCGAAAGAGAGGGAATCCCGTGAAAAAACCGGTAATTGGATTCGTTTCGCTCGGATGTCCGAAAAACCAGACGGACACCGAGGTCATGCTTCACGAACTCATCACGGCGGGTTATGAAATAACCGCCGACGAGACTGAGGCGGACATAGTCATAGTGAATACCTGCGCTTTCATTGAGAGCGCGAAAAAGGAAGCTATCGACAATATTCTCGACGTCGCGTGGCTCAAGGAAAACAGAGGGCTGACAGGTATAATCTGCTGCGGATGCCTCGCCGAGCGATACCGCGAAGAGGTGTTCAAGGAACTGCCCGAGGTCGACGCCGTCATCGGGACGGGCTCGATACACGACATCGTCGCGGCGGTCGAGGCCGTTTCGCGCGGGGAAAAATTCTTTTCCTGCAAGCCGAACGAAGAACTCAGGCTCGGCGGCGACCGGCTGCTCATACAGCCGGAGTTTTCCGCGTATATCAAGATCGCCGAGGGCTGCGACAACCGCTGCACATACTGCGCGATCCCGGGCATACGCGGCGGATTCCGCTCTCGCCCGATGGAGGATATCCTCGCCGAGGCTAAGGATCTCGAAAGGCTCGGGGCAAAGGAGCTTGTCCTCGTGGCCCAGGATACTTCACGCTACGGGGCTGATCTCTACGGCGAATACAAGCTCGCCGAACTCATAAGAAAACTCAGCGAAGGGACGTCGATCCCGTGGTTCAGGGTGCTGTACTGTTATCCCGACAAGATCACGGACGATTTCATCGCAGAGCTCCGCGACAATCCGCGGCTGCTGAAATACGTCGATCTGCCGATCCAGCACATATCGGACGACATCCTCCGCCGCATGAACAGACACGGGAACTCCGCGGTCGTTAAGGACGCCGTCAGGCGTCTGCGCGAGGGAGTTCCGGGAATAACGCTGCGCACGACCGCGATAGTCGGTTTCCCCGGCGAGACGGAAGAGCAGTTCCTCGAGCTCTGCGACTATATCTCGGAGGCGCGGTTTGACCGATTCGGGGCGTTCACCTACTCACGCGAGGAGGACACGCCCGCCTACGACTTCCCTGATCAGATAGACGAGCAGGTCAAGCAGGACAGGTACGACCGCATCATGGAGATACAGCTCGGCATCCACGAGGAGCTGAACCGCGAAAAGATAGGTAAGAAGCTCCGCGTCCTCTGCGAGGGCTACGACCCCGTCGCTGGTGTCTTCTACGGCAGAAGCGAAGCCGACGCGCCGGAAATAGACGGAAAGGTGTACTTCACGGGCGGCAGGGTGCGCGGCCAAACGGCTTTGTGGCCCGAGCCGGGCGATTTTGTCAAAATAAAGGTGACTGACGCCGAGGACTACGATCTCATCGGCGAGATCACCAAGTGAAAGGAGATCAGAATGAATCTGCCGAATAAGCTTTCGATAATCAGGATGGTGTCGGCTCCCGTGTGCATGATACTCATCGCGTATCCGGTCTTCGGGGACATTGTCACGCCGATCGTTGCGCTCGTCCTGTTCACGGCGGCGTCGCTTACCGATATGTTCGACGGCAGGATCGCGAGAAAATACGGTCTCATCACCGACTTCGGCAAGTTTATCGACCCCGTGGCCGATAAAATGCTCGTCCTCGGTACGATGTTCTCGCTCGTTCTCGCCCGCCGGACGGAGCCGATCGCTTCGAGCGTCATATTCTGGTGCGCATTCGTGATCTTCGTCCGTGAGATAGGCATAACCTCGCTCAGAGCGGTCGTCATGGGCAAGGTAGACGTCGCCGCCAACAAATGGGGAAAGCGCAAGACGGTCATGCAGATGATAGCGCTCCACGTCGCGATAGTCGAGCCGCTTTTCATCAGGATAACGAACGTCAACACGATGTACATCCCGACGATGGTCCTTCTCGCTGTCTCGGCGGTCTTCGCCCTGATCTCGGGGATAATATATCTGAAGGCGTATATGCCTTATCTCGACGCCGGAAAATGATCGACCTCATAGAGCTCGAAAAAAGTCTCCTTCTCCCTCACGTGAAAAAGGGCGGCACCGCCGTTGACTTCACGATGGGGAACGGTCACGACACCCTCTGGCTCTCGGAGGCGGTCGGCGACGAGGGCAGGGTATATGCATTCGATATACAGCCGCAGGCGCTCGAAAACACCCGCGCCCGCCTGAAAGAGCACGGCAGGGAAAACTGCGAGCTGATATGCGACTCGCACGCAAACGTGAAAAAATACGTTGACCGGCCGATCTGCGCCGGGATGTTCAACCTCGGATACCTCCCGGGGAGCGACAAAAAGATAACGACGATGCGCCCCTCGACAATGGCCGCCGTCACGGCGGCGCTCGACCTGCTCGACGCGGACGGCGGGCTCCTCATAGCCGTTTATCCGGGACACGAGGAGGGCACCCTCGAGGGCGAAATGCTCGACGGCTTTTTCTCCGGACTTGACAGACGGACGGTATGCGTAAGCAAACTCCGCATAGTCAACTCGCCGGCGTCGCCGTTTTTCTTCCTCGCCGAAAAAAAATAATAGTTTTTTGAAAAAAAGCCGTTTTTTGCGCTTGATTTTTTTCGGCGGGCATGATATAATTATAGACCCGCGCTGCGGCGCGAAAACGACAGATATAACAACTTGACAGATAAAGAAGAAGGTTTTCAATAAAATGGGTGCTCTTAAAATAGTTTTCGGCATAATTCTTATAGTCGCCGCGCTGGCTCTTATCGCGGTCGTTCTTCTCCAGTCCGGAAAAGACAAATCGCTTTCGAGCGCGATAGCCGGCGGAGGCAAATCGATGGATTCGTATTACGGCAAGAACAAGGCAAAGGCCGCCGACAAGATCCTTGAAAAGGTCACAGCGATCGTTGCCGTGCTCTTTACGCTGATAGTCCTCGTTTCGTTCATAGTCCAGAAGGATTCGGATATCGAGGCGATAAAGGATCAGTCGACATCCGAGGCGGTTTCCGAGACCGTCGCCGATACCGCGGCCGCGCCTGAGACCGAGGCGGGATCGGGTACTGCTGCCGCCGAAGTGACGGACGGCTCGGCGGGAACGACGCAGGCAGCGGAATAATTCAGTCAATCACCGGGGCGTCCTTCGGGACCGCCCCGATTTACTTTTTTGAGGCGAAAATGGTAAAGATAACATCTGAAAAATGCGTCCGGCTCGCCGGTGACGTCTTCGTTCCGGCGGATGGATACAAAGGAAAGACAGGATCTACGATTGCCGAAAAAATACTTTCGGCTCATAATTTGGGCGACGGCGAGGATCTCAGGATAAGGTTCGACGCCCTCGCCTCCCACGATATAACCTACGTCGGGATAATTCAGACGGCGCGCGCAGGCGGGCTGAAGGAGTTTCCCGTTCCCTACGTGCTGACGAACTGCCACAACAGTCTCTGCGCCGTGGGAGGCACGATAAATGAGGACGACCATCTTTTCGGGCTTTCCGCCGCAAAAAAATACGGCGGGATATACGTCCCTGCGCATCAGGCGGTCATACACTCCTTTATGCGCGAGCGCTACGCGTTCTGCGGCGGGATGATACTCGGATCTGACAGCCACACGAGATACGGAGCGCTGGGTACGCTCGGCGTCGGCGAGGGCGGTCCTGAGCTTGTCAAGCAGCTCCTCCGCCGCACGTACGACGTTAAAAAGCCGGGCGTCGTCGCCGTAAAACTGACGGGAAAACCGCGCGGGGGGATAGGCCCCCATGACGTCGCGATCGCCCTCATCGGCGCGGTATTCGGCGGCGGTATCGTCAAAAACAAGATACTCGAATTTGTCGGTGAAGGCGTCTCCGGCCTCTCCGTGGAGTTCAGGAACGGCATCGACGTCATGACGACCGAGACGGCCTGCCTTTCATCCGTATGGGTGACCGACGAAAAGGTAAAGAAATATTTTGAGATTCACGGCAGGCCGGAGGCCTACCGTCGGCTCGAGCCGGACGACGGCGCGGTATACGACGCGCTCGTCGAGATAGATCTCTCCTCGGTCGAGTCGATGATCGCCCTCCCGTTCCATCCGTCAAACGCCGTGACGATAAGAGAGCTCAAGGCCGATCCCCGCGGAGTCCTCTCCGAAAAGGCGCCGTCGCTGCTCGGCAAGATCGGTCCCGACGGAAACGTCAGGGCGGAGCAGGGCGTCATCGCGGGCTGCGCCGGCGGAATATACGAAAACCTCGTCGCGGCGAAGGATATCCTCTCCCGCGGCGCGGAGCTCGGCGACTTCACTCTCTCGGTATATCCGGCGAGCCAGCCGGTCCTCGGGCAGATAATGAGGGACGGCACGGCGGCGGGGCTCATCTCGGCCGGCGCGATTCTTAAAACCGCGTTCTGCGGCCCCTGCTTCGGCGCGGGCGACGTGCCCGGAAACGGATGCCTCAGTCTCAGGCACACGACAAGAAATTTCCCGAACCGCGAGGGTTCCAAGCCCGGCGAGGGACAGGAGGCATTCGTCGCTCTCTGCGACGCGAGGACCATCGCCGCGACGGCCGCAAACGGCGGTGTGCTCACGGGCGGCGACGAGACTGGCGTCGACTTTACCGAGCCTGATTGCGTTTTCGACAGCTCGTCGTACGGCGCAAAGGTCTACGACGGCTTCGGCAAGGCAAAGCCCGAAACCGAGCTGAGATACGGCCCGAACATCGCCGACTGGCCGGAGATCGCCCCGCTCAGGGACGATCTGCTCCTCACGGTGTGCTCGGTCATAAAAGATCCCGTCACGACGACCGACGAGCTCATCCCGTCGGGAGAGACCTCGTCATACCGTTCAAATCCCTATAAACTCGCGGAGTTCACCCTCTCGCGCAGGGATCCCGGCTACGTTTCCCGCGCAAAGGCGGCGCGTGACGGCGATATCCCCGATCTTGATTTCATTGACAGAACTAGACTCACCCGCGGGTCGGTCATATACGCGACAAAGCCGGGCGACGGCTCGGCCCGCGAGCAGGCGGCCTCGTGCCAGAGGGTCCTCGGAGGGGCCGCGAACGTCGCCGTCGAGTACGCGACAAAGCGATACCGCTCGAATCTCATAAACTGGGGGATGATACCATTTACGGTGAGTGAGGATCCCGGCTTCTCGGTCGGAGATTACATTTTCATAAAGGATATCCGCGCGGCGCTGATCGAACAGCGCCCGACGGTCGAGGCGACCGTCGTCGGAGGTGACGGCGTGCGTTCCGTCACGCTTATCATGCCCGCCCTGACGGGTCCGGAGCGCGAGACCATACTTTGCGGATGCCTCGTCAACTACTATAACAAATGAAGGGCAGGTCAGGGGCCGCGCTCATCGCCGCGCTGACATTTCTTATCGCGGTCGGAGCGGCCGTCATTCTGACCCTTGCGCTGAAAAAATATGCTCCGCGTGTTGTTGACGGGGAAACCTCAGTTCCGTCCGAAAGTACCGGTAACGAAACGCGGGAAAAGGAAATTAACGAAATGAAAAAAGCAAGAATCTTTGTTTTAGCGGGCCAGTCGAACGCCGTCGGCGTCGGGAACGCCGAATATTTGAAGGGACATTTCGGGAACGAAAAGGTAGAAATCTGGCGCGCCGGATTTGAGAACGTAAAGCTGACTTACGTCTCTCACAACATAAGGAGCAGGGGTTTCGTGCCGACGAAAATCAGATGCGCCGAGTTCGGAAGGGACACCTTCGGTCCTGAGGTCGGGATTGCCGACCTGCTCGACGAGCGCTACCCCGGGGAGACCTTTTATATCGTAAAGTGCGCTTT
>JAGABQ010000125.1:0-4855 GCA_017614495.1 Clostridia bacterium | reverse complement strand
GGATTGAACGAAGACGGGTCGGCGGAGATCGGTTACGGGATACTGCCGGAGCATCATGGGCGCGGATACGCGACAGAGGCGGTCGGCGCGGCGGTATCGTGGGCGCTCGGCCGGCCCGGCGTGACGCGCGTCGAGGCGGAGACCGAACCCGGCAACACAGCTTCTCAGCGCGTGCTTGAAAAATGCGGATTCGTCCCCACCGGGACCGCGGGAGAAGAGGGACCGCGGTTCGTGAAAGCGCGGCAATAAATCGCCCTGAATAAGGCGCGATCGACTCGGCCGATTCACGACACGCAGTGTCAATTCATTTATGCAACCTCCGGTTTGTAAAAAAACACTGAAAAAACGCCCCGACAGATCGGGATTTACAGAAGAATGGGAAAATAATGAAAAAAGCAATATCGGTGATGTTAATATGTATTATTGCAGCGTTTTCTCTCGCAGGATGCGGCGCAAAGTACAGGGAAAAAGATTTCATCGGAAAAACGTCAGAAGAGATAATCGCGCAGTTCGGGCAGTTTGACTGTATCGTCGCGAGCAAAAATCCGGAAGGACTTTACATAAGCGGCAGATGCGGTTATACGATCAAAGAATCCCAAACGGCGAAAGAAGTAATATATTTTATTTATTTCGATGAGAACGGAACGGCGTATAAATGTGAAAAAGGTTACAGACCCGGAGGCTGAAAACGATTGAAAATCCAGGTCTGTGAGCAATGAATTGCCCTGCGTGGCATACGGCTCAATTCATTTATACAAACCCCGGCTTGTAAATAAACACGAAAAAAACGCCCAACGAACCGGGATCAGCGGAGGAGGATTATGTTTAACGTAGATTATAAGAGTCTGAGATTGTCCTTTAACGATTTTCATGACGTTTCGGACAAAGATATGCCGGAGTACGGAGAATACTGCCTGCTAGAACTGAAAACGGGAGATTATACAGCCGGCGGCTGGCATCCGTCGGGGAACGGTCGTACCGCGGCAGGTTACTTTTTACGCGGGACCGCCGACACGGTGGATTCCGCAGAGGTGGCAAGATGGCATTCTCTTGACCGCTATGACCTTACAGACAGTCTGGAAACAGAAGGGGTAAACTGGATAAACATCGGTCGCGAAGAAGAAGAGGGCGACCGCAATGTCCAATTTGAGGATTTCAAGTCGTTTGCCGACAGAAAACGCCCGAAAGAGGAGCAGTTCTGCCTTTTGATAATGAAGGACGGAAGTCTGGCGGCGGGCAGATGGAACAAATGGCGGCGCGAAGCCGGAGGAGCATTTATTTACTCGTCGGCGCTGGCGAGTCACAGTTCGGATGACGTATGGGCGTGGACGCCGCTTGACTCCGACGAGATCTTTGAAAGGGAACAGGAGCGTGAGAACGAGAAAAAGCGCGAAAAGAAACTGAATAAGAACCCTTCCGCCGATCCGGCGCTGTTCAGATACGGAACGGATATCGATACGTATTACGAAAAGGCGCTTTCAAAGCTGCGCGAAAAGTATTACTGGGCGACCGTGACGATGATGAAAAAGAAGACTCCGGTCTGGCAGATCGCTCCGCTGCACGGAAAATACGTTTTCGGTCAGATCAGCAAAAACTATTTTGACGACTCGGATATTGTGACCCCCTGGACGGAGGGCAATACCGCGGACGAGTTCATCGATTTTCTGTGTTCATACGCTGCCGATACGGTCGAACACTCAAATCCCGAAGAGAAATTCAGGCTCGGCACCGATATTGACGTTTATCTGGAAACGGCTTTCAATAACGTCAAAAAAGATTACCGATGGCTTGACAAAAAGATGCTCGAAAAGACCTGGCAGTACGATATACAAAGGATCGACGGGGACCTGGAATTCGTGAGAAGATTCCGGGATGAGGACGAGTATTCGGTGTATGACGTGCAAAGCGCGGAACAGTTCATAGAGTGGGTTGAGCAAGACTATCAGAGTACGGCGCTGCGGGAGAATAAGGCCGTGAATAGTTATGAACCTCGTTTCGGGCACGTCGATCTGCACGGCTGGAATCTTGAAAGATACGTTTTCTATAAGATGGAGTCGGGCGACTACAAAGTGAGCGTAACGGCGGGAGACCGCACGACCGGCGGCAGCAGAGATTTTTTCATCACGCCGCACTGTTTCGAGGCGAAGACCTACGAGGAGTTTCTTGACCGCTATCTTGAAATAGTTCCGGGTCACTCTTTCGGACTCGGCAAGAAGGACCTTTTGCCCGACAAGGAGCTGAAAAAATTCCTCGGGTATTGAAGCGTTAAAGAAACCGCCGCCGCGAACGATTTCTTTTGGTCAAGGCAAAAAAACGTAAAAAAATCAGCAAAGCTGGATTACAGAAGGAGAAAAGATAATGAAACGAGTGATTATAACCGCTCTATTATGTGTTTTAATGTTATTTACGGCTGCCGGCTGCGGAAAAACGTATGAGCGCCCGTGGGATCAGTTTTGCTTCGAGTTGGAAGGAGAACTGGACGTAAACAAGGAAGTCGCGTTAAGCTCCGAAGATATAGAATATATCCTTGGCATTTTGAACAACGGTACGTGGATCAACGACTTGTCCAATTGCGGATGTGATTATGTGTTTTATACGGCAAAACAGGAAGTCAGATATCATTCGGAGTGTGGAACGTTTAACGACTATACAAACAAAAAATCTATGAAGGTCACTGAAGAGCAGCGTCAAAAGATCAACGGCATTCTTCATTGACAGATCCCGGTTTTCAAAGGAGAAAACATCATGAAAAAAGGTATGATCATCGGCGTTATAGTTGTTGTCGTTCTTCTCGTTTTGTTTTTGCCGATCCCGAGAGGAACGTACAGAGACGGCGGCACAAAAGACTACCGCGCGCTGACTTACAGAATAGTCGCATGGAACAGACTGATATCGGATCCAAATGAAGACGGCTCCGCAGCTGAGCCCGGTGTGTATCACAAGACTTCCGTTTTCTGGTTTCCCGACAACTTCAAAAGTATCGACGAACTGTGGAAGATCGAGACGGGAGCGGACTGACGGAACCCGTTTTTCGGGGAAAAACCGACGTGTCCGGGATCGGAGAGGGAAATATGAGAAAACTTGTAAAATACGATAATACGACTGTAAAGGTCACGTGCAAAAACGGGGAAGTGATCACCGGCGCCTGCGTATGGG
The DNA here is from genome assembly GCA_017614495.1 of Clostridia bacterium. Taxonomy (GTDB): domain Bacteria; phylum Bacillota; class Clostridia; order Oscillospirales; family CAG-272; genus Colimorpha_A. The sequence continues at coordinate 1,699 of JAGABQ010000125.1, read as the reverse complement.
ATTCGCCGGATTACAATTATCACGAATACGGCGTTGACGAAGAAAGCCTTCGGATCGGCGAATACGTGATATACAGATCGCTTATCCGTAAGATCGAGCTGATCCGCGCCGAGGCGTGCATCCCCGTCCGCGACTGGCCGGAGGCGAGGGAAGAGATCATCGAATGGTTCGCCGACAGATGGGGCCTTCCGGTTGATATCTACAGGAAAAGCATCACCGCCTGCATCGGGACCGAGGGAGGCATACCGCAGTGGTACGTCGCGATCCACGGCAGTCGGATCGTCGCCGGATGCGGAGTCATCGAAAACGACTTCCACGAGCGCAAGGATCTGACGCCGAACGTGTGCGCGGTCTATGTCGACGAGGATTTCCGCGGTCAGGGGCTCGCGGGGTTTTTGCTTCAGTTCGTCTGCGACGATATGGCGGCGCTGGGATACGACACGCTGTATCTGTTGACGGATCACGCCGGCTTTTACGAAAAATACGGATGGGAGTATTTGTACGCGGTGCGCGGTGACGACGGATGTCTGTCGCGCATGTACGTGCACCGTTCGAAAAAGAATTCGGACGAATCGACGGCGCCGGCAAAGGAGACTTCATGAAAATATACGAGACGGAAATAAACGACAAAGTGATAGATGAGCTGATCCGCCTGTCCGCCGAATGGGCGGCGGAAGACAGCTGTTACGGCTACGTGCAAAACAAGACCGAAGATATCGAGGGCAACCGCGTCTTCCTTGCCGAAGAGGGCGGGGAGGCGCTCGGCTATCTGTTCGGCCATATAAGCAGCTCGAAAAACATGTGGTCCGTGATGCCGGAGGGCACGCCGTTTTTCGAGGTCGAGGAGATATTCGTGACCGCGGCGCGCCGCGGCGAAGGTATCGGCTCGGCGCTTTTCCGCTGTGCGGAGGACGCAGTGCGCGGCGAGGCGGAGTATATGGTACTGAGCACCGCGACGAAGAACTGGCGCGCGATATTTCATTTCTATATCGACGAGCTCGGCATGGATTTCTGGAGCGCAAGACTGTTCAAAAAGATCCGGGAGGGCGCCGTATGAGTGAAAAGAAGATATTTTCCTGCACCGACCGCGGCCGGTGGAGGGCGTGGCTGTCGGCGCATTTTGAGACTGAGAAAGAGATATGGTTCGTGTTCCCGACGGTCTCGTCCGGCGAGCCGGGCGTATCGTATAACGACGCGGTCGAGGAGGCGCTCTGCTTCGGCTGGATCGACGGCAAGGCGGCAACACTCGACGAAACTCATCAGTTGCGCCGCTTCACGCCGCGCAGAAAAGGCAGCCCGTACTCAAGACCGAATATTGAACGGCTGATCCGGCTCGACGAACGCGGCATGATCCACCCGAAAGTCAGAGCATCGGTCGTAGATCTTATAAACGCGCCGTTCGTGTTCCCGGAGGATATAATCGCCGCTTTGCGAGCGGACGCCGTCGTCTGGGAAAACTATCAGGCGTTTCCCGAGCCGTACAAAAGGATCCGCGTCGCCTATGTCGACGCCGCGAGAAAACGCCCGGAGGAATTCGAAAAACGGCTCGCTTTCTTTATTAAGAAAACCCGCGAGGGCAAAATGATCTCCGGCTACGGCGGGATCGATAAATATTATGAATGAAAGGCGGGGATAACGTGGCTCCGTACGGTTACAGCGAAAAAGACCTGCAGGACGCGGAGGAATTCAGGGATCAGAT
>JAGABQ010000124.1:0-2582 GCA_017614495.1 Clostridia bacterium | reverse complement strand
CCGAGACCTCCGGCCCCGTAAGAAACTCCTCGAAAACGACCGTTTCGCCGCTCTTTCCGAACTTGCCGTCGACCATCGCCTCGCGGACGGCGGTCACGGCGCTCTCCCTGTCAAACGCAACGGTGACGCCCTTTCCGAGGGCGAGCCCGTCGGCCTTTACGACAGTCGGGAGCGCGACGCTCTCCGCGTAGGACAGCGCCTCGCCGGCGTCGCTGAATATCCTGCACTCCGCCGTCGGGATGCCGCGGCGCTTCATGAATTCCTTGGCGAAGGCCTTGCTGCCCTCTATCACGGCGGCGTTCTTCCTCGGGCCGAAGCAGGGTACGCCGGCCTCCTCGAGCATATCGACGAGCCCCATGACGAGGGGATCGTCCGGCGTCACAACGGCAAAGTCTATCCCCTTTTCCAAGGCGAAGGAGATGATGCCGGAAAGGTCGGTCGCCTTTATCGGGACGCAGACGGCGTCCGCCGCTATCCCTCCGTTGCCCGGGAGGGCGTAGACCGTCCCGACGTCCGGGTTTTCTTTTATCTTCTTTATGACGGCGTGTTCTCTGCCCCCGCCGCCTATGACCATTACGTTCATCGTATCAGTGGTGGAACAGTCTGAGACCCGTGAAGGCCATCGCCATTCCGTATTTGTCGCAGCATTCTATGACGGCGTCGTCCCTCACCGAGCCGCCCGGCTCGGCGACGTAGCTCACTCCGCTCTTCTTCGCCCTCTCGATGTTGTCGCTGAAGGGGAAGAAGGCGTCGGACCCGAGCGAAACGCCGGTTATCCCGTCGAGATATTCCCTCTGCTCGGCGGGGGTGAAGGGCTCCGGCCTCTTTGTGAAGTATTTCTGCCATATCCCGTCGGCGCAGACGTCCTCTTCGTTGTGATTGATGTACCCGTCGATGACGTTGTCGCGGTCGGGACGCCCGATGTCGGGTCTGAAGGGCAGACCGAGCACCCTCTCCGACTGACGGAGGAACCAGGTGTCGGCCTTTGAGCCGGCGAGCCGCGTGCAGTGTATCCTCGACTGCTGCCCGGCGCCGACGCCTATCGCCTGCCCGTCGTAGGCGAAGCAGACCGAGTTCGACTGGGTGTATTTAAGCGTTATGAGCGAGATTATGAGGTCCTCGACGGCCTCCTCCGGGAGCGTCCTGTTCGCCGTGACGACGTTTTTGAGCATGTCGCGGTTTATCCTGACGTCGTTCCTTCCCTGCTCGAAGGTCACGCCGAAGACCTGCTTGCGCTCGGTCTTTTCGGGGACGTAATCCGGATCAATTTTGACTATGTTATAATTCCCTTTTCTCTTTGAGCGGAGTATCTCGAGCGCCTCGGGATCGTATCCCGGCGCGATTATCCCGTCGGACACCTCGCGCTTGATTATCTTCGCCGCCGTGACGTCGCAGACGTCCGAGAGGGCGATCCAGTCGCCGAAGGAGGACATGCGGTCGGTTCCCCTCGCCCTCGCGTAAGCGCAGGCGATCGGGGAGTCGTCAAGCCCCTCTATGTCGTCGACGAAGCAGGCCTTTTTGAGCTTTTCGGGGAGCTTTTTGCCTATCGCGCCGGAGGTCGGGCTGACGTGCTTGAAGGACGCGGCGGCGGGCTTGCCCAGCGCCTCCCTGAGCTCCTTCACGAGCTGCCACGAGTTGAAGGCGTCGAGAAGATTGATGTATCCCGGTCTCCCGCCGAGGATCTCGATGGGGAGCTCGCCGGTCTCCGAGAACACCCTTGCCGGTTTCTGATTGGGGTTGCAGCCGTATTTGAGTTCAAATTCTTTCATCCCTGTCATCTCCTGTCGTGCTTATTGTTAAGATATACCGCCGTATTCCCCTTCCCGTCGGTCTTCCAGACGAAGAGCGATATGCGGTTGTCGGGATCGAGCGCGTCCCATATCCCGTCGGCGAACGCCTTTGTATCGGACGGCACGGCGACCCTTTCCGGCTCTCCGCAGAATGACGGGAGCGGATTTCCGTCCGTCACGTAGGTGTGAATAAAATGACCGAGCCCGGGTATTCCGGGATACTCGAAGAAATATCTCGCGCAGGTTTTTCCCTCGGGATCCGCGGATTTTAAAATGCTCATTTTATAATCTCCGCCGGGGACGCTGACCACCGCGCTTATGCGCGGGGTGAAGTTCGGCGCGTCGGGCTCAAACTCTCTCGTGCGGAGGGCGGCCTCGAAGCTCTCTCCCCGTTTGAGGCATTCGATGACCGTGTCGGTCTGGTCGCCGTTCGTCACGACGAGCCGCCCATCGGCCCAGCCTAAGGCACGGTAGATTATGAGACTCGGATCGCTCACCTTCGACTCGTCGAAGGGGCGTGTGTATATCCCGTCATCCTTTACCTCGAAAATGCTGTTGCGCGAGTTTTCGCTCCTCCCCATTATGAAATAGGCGATCACGGTCTCCCCCTCGGGGTCGGCGCCGACTATTATGCCGCGCCCGACGTAGGGGTTGCCCTTTATAAGTTCGGTTATGGTCTTTTTCTCGTAAACGTTCATTTTCCGCCTCCAAGTATCGAATGAGCGACCGTCTCCACGGCCTCGGGAAGTATTATCCATTCCGCCTGTTCCATCACCCTGCGCTGCAGCGTCT
>JAGABQ010000123.1:0-3578 GCA_017614495.1 Clostridia bacterium | reverse complement strand
TGTATATCCGAGATATTCTCTGCTTCTGGCTTCTTTCTCGGCCGGATGGTCGAGCCAGTAATCTATCTTTTTTGCGAGATCGCCGCTGTTGTTGCACATAAAAAGATTTTTTTCGTCGAGAGCGAAAAAGCGCGTTGCGCTACGCGGAGAGTTTGAAATGACCGGCACCAATCCGCATGAAATCGCTTCGAGACACGAGATCGCCTCGATCTCGATCTCCGCCGGATGGACGTAAAGGTCGGCGGTGTTGATCATCTCCACCATTTCCCGCCGGGTGAAAAATCTGAAGACCGGCGGATTAGCGAGACGGGCGGAACGTTTTTCGAGTTTTTTTCTAAGCGGTCCCTCGCCCGCGAAAACGAGCCGGATCGTATTTGCGTACCGGCTCTTCCTGGCCGCGTCGATCAGCACGCGATGTGATTTCTCCCTGCTGTACCGCCCCGTGAACAGAATCACCTGTTTCCCGGCAAACTCTTCGGGACGCTCAACTTTCGCGGGATGAAAATCGCCGCTGACGCCGTTTGAAATGACGAAAGCGTTCGTTTTGCCGCCGTAACGTTCAAACACCTCGCGGATAAACTCGGTCGGATAATGGACCCCGTCGACGTAGCGGTAAAAATAACGGTAAAACAGACGGTAGATCTGTTTGTTGAGAAAAACGTTGTTCTTCATGCCGAGGTGGCTCGATATGTTTTCCGCCTGGCAGTGGAATCCGGCCGTAACTGAAACACCCGTGCCGCGCAGAAGGTGCAGCGCCCCTATGGAGAGCGGCAGAGGCGTCATCAGATGGACGTGATCCGCGCCTTCAAAAGCTTTCAACAGGATATCTCTGTCCGGCTTTGCGACCACCACGCCGTTCTTTCTCAGATAATTCTTTACCGGGCCTATCCCGAACTGCCTGACGACGAAAAAATCAGGCTGTCCCTTTTTGTCTTCATCGGGGCAGACGACCCGCACGGTATGTCCTTTACGTCGCAAGGAACGTATGAGGTTCATGGCGGCGATGGTCGTCCCGTTGTTTTCTTCTCCGAGCACGTCGCAAACGACGCAGATGATCATGTTTTTTCCTTTCGGTCAGGGAGGCCTGACCTGTTTTTCTTTATTGTTTTGAAAGTCGGCGGCAAGTCACAGCATCCTGACCATCAGAAGATCGTCGTCGTAGCTACCGTCGGGATATTTCATGCCGTGCGGGCGCCTGCCGTAAACCGTAAATCCGAATTTCGAATAAAGCCCGACGGCGCGGGCGTTTTTTGACTCGACCGTCAGCTCTATCTGCTCGTAGCCGCACCTGCCGGAGAACCCGATCAGCCGCTCCATAAGAGCCGAGCCGATTCCGAGTCCCCAGAAATCCCTGCGGACCGAAATGCCGAGCTCGGCGCGGTGAAAGACGCGGCTTTTGCGGCCGTGCGAACTGACGTCTGCGCTCGCGATGATCTCGCCGTCAAGCACCGCCGTCAGCATAAGGCACCGCGGATCGTCTCTGCGCTCCGCCAGTATGCGCGCCTCGTCCTCCGGAGTATAGTCGAATTCCTCCGGCGTGCGCAGCAAAAAAGGCGTCTCTCCGAGCATGATCTTCATATATCCGAGCATGAGCCGCGCGTCATCCGGCCCGGCCGACCGCAACGTACAGGTCCTGCCGTCACGCAGGACCAGCGTTTCCGAGGGATATTTCATTCCGCCTGCCCTCCTGTTTTTGATTCCGTTTGTTTTTGCGTCATTCCGCGCTTACCCACATCGCGGGACGGACGCAGATATCCGTTCCGGTCAGATAAACCTGACCGCCGCCCGGGAAATTTCCGTACTTGCCGACGTACGAGACGCAGAGGTCTCTGTTCATTCCCGGCGTCCGGACCTTTCCGTCCCCCGCACGCACAGAGGCACAAGACGAGCACGGCGGCAATAATCGGGGCGACGGCTTTTGTAATGCTTTCATAATCACGTGTCCCTTCGGCGCGTTCATCATCGTACTGAGATACTATATTATACCCTATTCCTGCCGTAAGGTCAATATTGTCTTCTGAATTAAACCGAACTCATAAAAAACCGGGGCCTCGATCGGGGCCCCGGTTTTTCAGTCGTCAGTCATCCGACTTCTTTTTCTTTTTCGCGATGAGTGCTATTCCGCTCAGGGACGCGATTATTATTCCGGCCGCAGATGCGACGATAGGATCGCCGGTCCCGGGATTATCCGGAGTATTCTTGATCGTTGTGCCCTCAATCAGAGTAGTATATCCTTCAACAGGATCTTCGGATATCGTGTAAACGATCTCAACGCCGTCCTTGTATTTATCAAGTCCGGTGAAGCTGAACGTCCAGTCGGTTTCGGCGGTCACGTTGATAACTCTGATTTCCTCACCGTCGGCATAAAGTCTGACTGTGATGAAATCCGGTCTCTGATGCTCTTTGTCACCGACCCAGTTCTTGACACCATCAACTCTGGTCTTTTCCGGCTCATGAGTATTGGTAATCGTGAAGGAGTTAGCTTCGCCGCTGTAGGCGGTCGTGTAGCCGACAATCTCTCCGATTTCGGCAATACTGTAAACGATCGTCACGCCTTCCTTCATCTCATCAAGCTCGATCCAGGTAAACGACCAGTTGTTATCCTTGTCGAGATTCTTGTCTTACAACCCGAACTTCTCTCTCAGCTCCGCGGCACGCAGCTCGGCGATCTCCTTATATTTGCCGTAAACGTCAACTATATGTTCGACCATATCGCAGAACTCGCCGAGCCTGTCCGGAGCGAGCCATTTGCCATGCTCGTGTTCGGAATCGTGTTTGTTGACCCATATTTGAATGATCTTAATCGGTACGGCTCTGACGAGGATCAGATGAACATTGTCGTTCAATTCTACGGTAACGTTTTCCGAGTAATAATACTCACAGGCATTTCGCACCACTTTTATTTCAGGTGACAGCCGCGAGCTGATCTCTTCATACGCCTTATCGAGATCGACCTCGTAAACGTCGTCTTCCCAGAGTTCGCTGTCGTGGTAAAGTCCCTGCTGAGCGTAAACGAGATCCTTGACGGATGACAGCATACAGTTTTTAACAAATCCGCCGTCCGGCTGCAGATACTCTCTTTCCCGCTCCTTTCCGTTTTCCGCCGTGACCGACCTGCCGACGATCCTTTCATACAGATCGAGGTTTTGATAAAAAAGCCTGTTCTCGGTATCGAGATGTTTATATTTCTCGTTTCTTTTTTCTTCGCTCTTCCTGCGAAGCGCGTCGATCGCGTCTTTAAGGACGGGCCTCAGAGGTATATCTTTTTCCTCGTATAAATCCTCTACCATGCCGACTATCCTGAAGTCGACGTCCTGATAAGGATATTCGCCCTCATAATACGCGTTATCCATCTCGACGGCAAGCCGGCAAACTCTGTCGTTAAGCTCGGAGTCTTCTCTCAGGACCTCACGCGGTATAGACTCAAGTATGTCAAGAAAATCCTCCGCCGCCTGATCGTAATCCGCATAGTATTCGCTTGTCGAGTCTTCGAAAAAGCTGTAGTTTTCCGGGTCGGGCAGGTGTTTTACGACGCTTTCAAGCCCGAAAAGAATAACGTCAAGGTCCTCTTGAACATC
>JAGABQ010000122.1:0-12454 GCA_017614495.1 Clostridia bacterium | reverse complement strand
GCAATTTCAAGACAGAAGCCGGCGATGAAAAAGCTCGTCGCCGAGCTCAGAAAGAAATACGCGTACGCGTCGGTGCTCGCGGTCGCTGACGCAAACCGCTCGTGGTCCGTCTCCCGTTCGGGCATAAACATCGTGTCGGGCAGCTGGATGGGCGGGACGGGCTTCGTCGCGCGCGTTTTTGACGAAACGGGCTGCGTCGAGTATTCGTTCAACGAGTTTTCGGAAAAGCTCATCCCCGAGATCGTCGGAAAGATAACCGAAAAGGCGGCGGAGCAGAAAAAGAACTGCAAGGGTATAAAGCCCCTGCCGACCCCGATTCCTCAGGGCACCCCGGCAAAGCTGAAAAAATCGACGAAATATCTCGTCGATCCGAAAAAGATGGGCGACGAGGCGATAATCGCCAAACTGACCGCCGTGAGGGAGAAGGGCATGCGCCGCGAAGGCGTGCTCGACTTCTCCTGCCGCGCGTCCTACCGCGTTTACCGCAAGATCTTCATTTCCGAAAACCGCGATCTCGACGAGACGTGTATGTGGACCAACGCCGCCGTCATCGCGCTCGCGAGAAAGGGCGACGAGATCAAGGATTATTACAGACCGTATTCGGCGCTCGGCGGCATGGAGGTCCTCGACGCCGCGTACGACGAGGTCGACGAGGTCGTGTCGGTCGCGCTCGAGCTCACTCAGAGCGAGCCGATGATCCCCGGGGAATACGACTGCATCTGCGACCCCGACACTACGGGCATGATCGTCCACGAGGCCTTCGGCCACGGGGTCGAGATGGATATGTTCGTCAAGGACCGCGCCCTCGCAAAGCACTTCGTGGGCCGGTACGTGGCGAGCCCGCTCGTGACGATGCACGACGGCTCGGCCGTAGATCAGACCGCCACGGCGTTCTTCGACGACGAGGGCAACCTCACGACCGACACGGTCATAATCGACAAGGGCGTGCTCCGCACCGGCATCTGCGACGGGCTCAGCGCCGTCCGTCTCGGCGTGGAGCCGACGGGCAACGGCCGCCGCGAGAGCTACGAGCGCAAGGCGTACACCCGCATGACGAACACGTACTTCGAAAAGGGCCGCTCGACGCTTGACAAAATGATCGCGTCGGTAAAATACGGCTTCCTGCTCGAAAACCCGAGCTCCGGCATGGAGGACCCCAAAAACTGGGGCATCCAGTGCATGGTCAACATAGCGAGGGAGATAAAGGACGGAAAGCTCACGGGGCGCATCTTTTCCCCGATAGTGCTCACGGGATACGTTCCCGATCTTCTCAAATCCGTCAGCATGATGGGCAACAAAAAGGTCCTCAGCGGCAGCGGATTCTGCGGCAAGGGCTACAAGGAATGGGTCAAGGTCTCGGACGGCGGGCCGTATATGAAGGCGCGTATCCGTCTCGGATGAGTTTTTCGGAAAGGAATCTAAGATAATGAGTCTTTTGAACAAAATCAGAAACGCCCTCCTCGCGAACGCAGTCGCCGAGTGGCGCATCAGCGAGACCGTATCCGAAAGCTCGGAGTACTTTTTCGTAAAGAAACAGCTCGATACGCGCCGATCCAAGACGGTCGAAAAATGCGAGGTTGCGGTCTTCCGCGCCGAGGGCGACAAAAAGGGCTTTACGACGGTCACCCTTACCCCGGGGATGTCCTCCGCCGAGATAGGGGAAAAGATAAAGGACGCCTATTACGCGGCGCAGTTCGCGCTGAACCCGGGATACGATCTTCCGGACCCCGTAAAGAGCAAAAAGAAACCCGGCGAGTCCGCCGGGCTGCTCGGAGCGAGCGAAAAGAAGATGATCGCGGCGCTCTTCAAGGCGGACAAGGGCGGCGACGCGTTCCTCAACTCCGCCGAGATGTTCTTTGAGAGGAACGGACACCGCATAGTCACGTCGAACGGGACGGACGTCCGCTGGACGAACGGCCGCGTATGCGGGGAGTTCGTCGTTCAGTGCGTCGAGCCCGAGGACGTTGAGCTTCACAACATTTTCGAGTACGACTCTCCCGACGCCGAGGCGCTCACCGCAAAGGTCGCCGAGGCGCTCAGGAACGTCCGCGACAGGGCGAGGGCGCAGAAGATCCTCAAGAGCGGGGTCTACGACGTCGTTCTCTGCGGCAATCAGGTGCCCGAGGTCCTTTCGTACTACGAGGACCGCGCCGACGCCGCGATGATTTACCCGCATTATTCCGAGTGGAAGGCGGGCGACGAGGTGCAGAACACCGGAAAGGGCGAGAAGATCAGTCTGACGCTCCTCGCGACCTCCCCGTTCTCCGACGAGGGTATCCCGATGAAGGACCGTCCGCTGCTCCGCCGCGGAGTGCTGAAGACCGTGCACGGGTCCAACCGTCTCTGCCGCTATCTCGGCGTGGAGCCGACGGGCGGCTACCGCAAGCTCGGCTGCGACAACAAGGGGCGCCTCTCCTTCGAGGATATGAAGAAAAAGCCCTGCCTCGTGACGGTGGTCTATTCGGATTTCCAGATGGACAGCTTCACCGGCAACTTCGGCGGCGAGATACGCCTCGCGTACCTCGTTGACGGCGACAGCGTCACGCCCGTTACGGGCGGCTCGGTCAACGGGCGGCTGCCGGCGTGCGAGAACGGCGTCGTGTTCTCGACGGACAGATACCGCACGGCTTCCTACGACGGTCCGTACGCCATGCGCATCAGCGGCGTGAACGTCGCCGGCGCGGAGAACTGACGCTCAAATATGAAAGGTACGGGGCGGCCCCCTCATACGGAGCGGATCGCCGTCCGCAGAAACCGCACCGAAACCGGGGGCGCGCCGCTCCCGGTTTCTCTTGCAGTATGTGTGAGCGTGCCGGGGTGTCCTTACGATAATTCCTGCGTTGAAAGCTTTTTCGCGAGCTTAATGAAAGAGTTGATTTACCGTACGAATTATGCTAAAATGAAGGAGGCAAAAATTGGTGTATTCAGATACGCGGAGTCGTTCTCCAACAGAAAAAGTCAGCACAGCAGTCCCGGATCAACTAAGGAGCCGTTGACGGCGGGCGAAATCTTCGCCGCCTGACTTTCGAAAGGGGCAATTCATACGGTTATTGCTTTACCTCCTCACTAACCAGCAATCAATCCGTATCAAAGCAAATCTAAAAAAGTATAATCGGTGGTGTTCTTTCGGCTGATACATCGACCGGAAAACACTACGTGCCACAGAAGGAGTCTGACATGAAAAAAACTACAAGTTTCTTATTGGTCCTGATAACGCTTTTTTGCTCAGTGACTGCGTTTACCTCTTGCGCGGACAAGCAATCGGCCGTTGAAACGGTTACGGTTACAGATATGCTCGCCGAAACGGTCGAGGTGAAGAAGAATCCCCAAAAGGTCGCCTGCGTTTCCAGAACGACCTACGACCTGCTGATTGCCTTCGGATTAGGCGATTGTATCGACGGTGTGTACTACTCGCTGCTTGAAAATGAGTGGGCGGGCGTTTTCGACAAGGATGCTGCAAGCCGATACAGCTGCCAGTATGAAGAGAGTTATGAGACGTTTCTCTCACGCGGTGTGGATATTGTTTTTGCACCGGAAAAGTACATCGCCGACGCTCTGAAGGAGCACGGAATCAAAGCGTTGAACGTCAGCCTTTACGGAAATCCGACGTTTGATCAGTACGTGTATTTCTTTGCGGATCTTGTCAAGCAGATCTGGGACAGCGAGGATGTTGCAAGGAGAGTTGACGCTTGGAAAGCACATATGTCGGACACGGTCAGCGGAATTCAGACGGAACTTGCAAAGCACAACGACGCAGCGAGAACGGTCTATTACGTGCGCGGTGACAAAAACAAAGGCATCGGATACACCGATACCGGCAAATCCTTTGTGGAGTATGCGTATTGCGTTTTGGGAATGAAATACACGGGAAGTGATTTTTCATCGACCAAACCATCGGCGGAAGAGATCTGTAAAATCAACCCAGACGTGTTTGTGATCGGCGGGATCTATCAAAAGACGTTGGAGAACATCCTGCGCACCGAAGAGCCGTATGTTCATCTTGACGCGGTAAAAGAAAACCGGATCTATAATATCCCGATAGGCCTGACGATGTTTGAGCAGTTATCGGTTTTTTCTCCGGTGTTTCTTTGCGATCAGGCGAACAAACTCTATCCGGAGTATTTCCATTTTGACGTTCAGAAAATGATCCGCGATTACAGCCTGGAATTCTTCGGGGTCACACTCACGGACGATGAAATAAACAATATGCTGAACGGTTACTCGAGAAGCGGAGGGCTCCTTGCGCAATGAAAAGCAAAAGGACGTTTTTTGTCGTTTTGCTTGCCCTGGCGCTGATGATCGTCGTTTTCTGCCTGGCGCTGATGATCGGCAGATACAATATTTCACCGGGCGGATTTCTTGAAGCTCTCAGAGGAGACAAAGACAGGGAAATTGAGAGAAGCATCATTCTGAATCTCCGCCTGCCCAGAACGATTGTTGCGGCGCTTGTCGGGATGGCATTGAGTTTGTCCGGGCTTCTGTATCAGGAAACCTTCCAGAATATGCTGGTCTCGCCCGATCTTCTGGGCGTGTCGAGCGGCGCCGGCGTCGGCGCTGCGATCGCAATCGTTGCGGGACTTTCGTCAGTATTTGTCGGCGCCTTTGCATTTGTGTTCGGGATCGGCACGGTCATGCTGACGGTACTGATTTCCCGTGTGTTCCGTAATCGATCTTCATTGACAATGGTACTGTCGGGCATCATTGTCGGCGGACTCGCGGGCGCGATTCTGGCGTTCGTCAAGTATTTGGCGGGAACGGAGAGCACGCTCGCGAGCATCACGTTCTGGCTGATGGGATCTTTTGAGGATTCGACTATGGACGACGTCTGGGTTCTTTTGCCGATCGTTCTTTCGTGTGTCATCGTTTCCTTTGTGCTGCGCTGGAGGATCAACATCGTGGCAATGGGCAGTGAGAAAGCACAGACAAGAGGGATAAACTATCGTGTGTATAGGGGAATCATTATCGTGCTGGCAACGCTGCTGACCGCGACGTCGGTATCGGTTGCCGGAACGATCGGCTGGATCGGGCTGGTCGTTCCGCATATCGTGCGGTGTATCGTTGGCAGGAATACCACGCGGACGATCCCGCTTTCAATCCTTTTCGGAACTGTGTTTATGATGGTTGCGGATATTCTTGCGCGCACTTTTACCGCGGCGGAGATCCCGCTCTCCGCGGTGACAGGTTTCTTCGGGACGATCGTGTTCGTGCTGATTTTATTGCTGAAAGGCAGGTCGTACGTACATGATTGAGATCCGAAATCTGAAATACCGATACGGCAAAACCACGCCCGTGGTGTTGAACGGTGCAAACGCGTTTTTTGAAAAAGGGGAGATTTCTGTTCTGCTCGGACTGAACGGGTCGGGCAAAACCACGCTGATCAAACTGCTCGCTGGATTGTACCGTCCGGATGAAGGGCAAATAATGTATGCGGGACACCCGGCAGAAGGGATGTCAATCAAGGAACGTTCACGCAAGATTGCCTATGTGGCACAGCAATTCGGAAGAATCGACGACTTCACGGTGCTGGATTATATGCTTTTCAGTGCGGCAAACAGGGTTAAGGTTTATGAATTGCCGAGCGAGGAAGAAATCTCGCTTGTGAATGAGACGGCAAAACGATTTGGCGTTTTTCTGCTACTTGATAAAAAACTCGGAGAGATCAGCGGCGGTGAGCGACAAATCGTATCTATCGCCGCGGCGGTTGTGCAGAAAACGGACGTGATCCTGCTGGACGAGCCGACCTCGGCGTTGGACATCTGCAATCAGTATAAGGTTCTGGCTGTTTTGAAAGAACTGGCAGAAAGCGAAAAGAAAACGATCATTCTGTCATCCCACAATCCTAATCACGCGCTGTTTCTGAAAGCGACGGTTTTTTTGCTGCACAACGGAATCATAGTCGATTCCGGTGGAGCGAGCGAAATCGTTGTACCGGATCGTCTGAGGCAAGTATACGGCGATCGTGTGGAATACAGCAAGAATTTGGAATATAACGAAATCTCGTTTCAGTGTTAAAACAGTGTAAACTTTGAAGATCTGTTTTTTCTCCACGGACATCTTCATCCTTTTGTGACAAGTTGACGCCGAAAAGGAGACGCCGACGTCGCCGGCGCGGAATAATATCAAAAACACGCTCAGCGCCCCGCCTGTCACGGCGAGGCGCTTCTTTTGCCGCCGACTTGATTTATTGACAAAAACATGGTATCATATAAAAGGATGGGAGGCGGAGAAAAATGTCAGATACGGAAAAAAAGAACAGAAAACTCCCTAAGCATCTGCTTTACAGCATATTCAACCCGTCGGGCGGCAAGGGCCTGACGAAGGCGGAGGCGAAGCGGCCGAGGGACCTCAAGGGGTTTTTCTCGTTTTTCTGGAACAATTTCAATATGATGTTCGCGCTCAACATTTTCTTCGTGCTGGGCAATTTCCCGATCCTTTTCGGCGCCCTCGCGCTCTCGGGATCGCTCGACGAGGCGGTGATCGCGCCGGCATCCTCGCTCGCCGCGCCGCTTTTCGGCATAACGTCGATCTCGGGCTTTTCCCCCGCCACGCTGGCGATATACGGAGTCCACGGGGTCGGGACGGTCTCGTCGCTCCCGACCGTCGCCACGAGTGTGTTTGCCTGGATGACCGTGCTCGTGATACTGACCTTCGGGCTTGTCAACACTGCGACGGTGTACGTGATGAGAAACATAGTCAAGGGCGACCCGACGAGCTTTGCCGACGACGTGATCCACGCGATAAAAAGAAATTTCCGCCAGGCGATGATATTCGGCGTGATAGACGCAGTCCTCATTGCCATGATGGCGTACGACCTCGTAATCTTCTTCCTCGGCGGGTCGGTGATGACCGCATTCGCCGTGTTCTTCGGCGTAATGGTCATCGTCGCGCTGATGTACTCGATCATGAGATACTATATCTACGTCCAGCTCGTGACGTTTGACCTCTCGATCTGGAAAATGTTCAAAAACTCATTTAATTTAGCCGCGCTCGGCATAAAACGAAACGTGCTCGCGATCCTCGGGATGGTCCTCGCGGGCATCCTCGAGGCGGCGCTCTTCATGACCGTGCTGATGCCTGTCGGGGTGATACTCCCGCTCCTCATCCTCGTGTCCTTCGTCAATTTCGCCGGAGTGTACGCGGCGTACCCCGTCGTCAAGAAATATATGATAGACCCGTATTACGTCAGCGACGACGTGGGCGCAAAGACTCACGAGGCGGCGGCGGCGGAGCCCGAGCCCGAGCCGGAGGAGCCGATCTTCATCGACCGGGGCTGACATGGGGCTGAGAGAATTCACGGTCGGAAAAAACGACGCGGGGCAGCGGCTCGACAGGTTCATATCAAAGACCTTCCGCGATCTCCCCGCCTCGCTCATGTACAAGGCGATCCGCAGAAAGGATATCCGCGTAAACGGAAAGCGCGCGGAGGTGTCACAGATCCTCATGGAAGGCGACGCCGTGCGCGTTTATCTGCCGGAGGACGCGATAGGCGCGCGGGATCCGGGGCTTGAAAAAAGCCGACTTTCCCACGTCACGCCGGCCTTTTCCGTCGTTTACGAGGACGAAAACCTGCTGATAGTCAACAAGCCCTCGGGGCTGTCCTGCCACGCCGACGCGCACAACGACGTCAACAACCTGACGTCACAGCTCCGGGCGTATCTCATGAAAAAGGGAGAGTACTCTCCGGTGGACGAGAGGTCGTTCTCCCCGTCTCTCTGCAACAGGATAGACCGCAACACCTCGGGGCTCGTCATAGCGGCGAAGAACGCGGCGGCCCTCCGCGAGGCGGACCGCGTCATACGCGAGCGGCTCGTCACGAAAAAATATCTCCTCGCCGCGCACGGCGAAATGCCGGAGAGGTCCGGGCGGCTCGTCGGGTACATAAAAAAGGACGCCGACCGCAGCACCGTTAAGGTCGGGAGCGCCCCCTTCCCGGGCGGCAGGGAGGCGGTCACACAATACCGCGTAATCTCGGTCTCGGGCGGGCTGTCGCTCATCGAGGCGACGCTCCTCACGGGGAGGACCCACCAGATAAGGGCCCAGTTCTCGGCCTCCGGCCACCCGCTCCTCGGCGACGGCAAGTACGGCAAAAACGGGGACGACAGGCGGTTGGGCTTCGGGTCCCAGGCGCTCGTTTCGTATTATCTCAGATTTGACGCTGAGGACGGCCTTCTTTCCTATCTCAGGGGAAAGGAATTCACCGTCCCGCCCGAAGAGATAGATTTTTTAAAACTTTTCTGACGGAGGAAGATATGTCGGACATAATCCACGATATAAGCCCGTCCCGCATAACGCCCGACGATTTCATCGCCCTGATCGAGATCGAAAAGGGCTCGCGGAACAAATACGAGCTCGACAAGGAAACGGGGCACCTGATCCTCGACCGCATCCTCTACACCTCGACGCACTATCCTGCGAATTACGGGCTCATCCCCCGCACCTACGCCGACGACCGCGACCCGCTCGACGTGCTCGTTCTGTCAAGCGAGTGCCTCGCGCCGCTCAGCATCGTGAGGTGCTATCCCATAGGCGTTATATGCATGCGCGACCAGGGGATGATGGACGAAAAGATCATCGCCATCCCGTTCAGCGACCCGACCTACAACTATTATCACGATATAAGCGAGCTCCCGACGCACATATTCGAGGAGATGAGGCACTTTTTCACGGTCTACAAAAACCTTGAGGGCAAGGAGACCGTGGTGAACGAGGTGCAGGGCAAGGCGGAGGCGAGGCGTATAATCGCAAATTGCATCGCCGAGTACAAGGCGAGATTCGAGTAAGAACGAGAGGACACGAAAATGGCTGATAAAAAGATATTCCCGGGGCTCAAAAAACTTTTTTCGCGCAAAAAGAAAAAAGAGGAAATGGCAAAGGCGGTCTACGCCGGTCCCGAGTATTTCAGGAAAAAGAACAGTATGGCCGACGTCTACGCCGGGCCGGAGTATTTTGACAGAAGGCCGAGGACCGAAAAGGTCTACGCCGGCCCGCCCCGCGACGTCGCGGTCGAGGCGGTCTACGCCGGCCCCGAGATGTTCGGAGACGGTGATACCCGCAGGGACGGCGAGCCGATCAACCTCGTTTACGCCGGTCCCGAATATTTCGCGAAGCGGGAGCCCGAGCCGGTGATCGAGGCGCCGGTCTACGCCGGGCCTCCCGTCGACGTCGATATCGAGGAGGTCTATGCCGGGCCCGAGTTCTTCGGAGAGCCCGAAGAGCCGGAGGACGCCGCGGAAGCCGAAGAAAAAGCGCCCGATGTCTCGGAAGAAAAAAAGCCGGAGCCCTCCCCCGCACCCTTCAACGGTGTTTACGCGGGACCCGACCCCGCCATGTTCATGATGGCCTACGCGGGGCCGCAGTTCTATAACAACAACGGCCCGGCGCTCGGCGGCTTTTTCGCGCCAAAGCCCGAAGCCGAACAGAAAAAAGACGAGAACAAGGGGACGCCCGCGCCGGGCTCGAAGTTCTGCCCCGGGTGCGGCAGTCCCGTCCCCGAGGGCTCGAAGTTCTGCCCCGAGTGCGGATCGGTATTGCAAAATGATAAGGGAAACAGCTGAGCCGTTCCCGTATTCCCTGAGGAGCGCCGTCTGGGAGATAACCCTCGCGTGCTGTTTCAGGTGCGCCTACTGCGGCTCGTCGGGAGGAAAGGCGCGTGAGAACGAGCTGACGACCGCCGAGTGCCTCAGGGTATCGCGCCAGCTCGCCGAGCTCGGCTGCCGCCGCGTCTCGATGATAGGCGGCGAGGTCTTTATGCGCCCCGACTGGGACGTTATCGTCGATTCGCTGACGTCGAGGGGAGTCAAGACCTGTATAATCACGAACGGCTTCACGATGTCCGACAGGATAATCTCGTCTCTCAAGGAGGTCGGGATCGAGTCCGTCGCCGTCTCGGTCGACGGGGTGAGGGAGGTGCACGACGCTTTCCGTCAGAAGGGTAGCTACGACAGGGCCTTCCGCTCGATAGACGTCCTGACCGGAGCGGGGATCCCCGTTTCGGTGATAAGCGCGCTCCGCGCGGACAACGCCCCCCGTCTCGGCGAGTTTTACGAGGTTCTCAAAAACTATCCGATCTTCGCGTGGCAGATACAGGCGTGCTCTCCGATGGGCAACGCCGCGGGCGGCGCGGTCGACGTGAGATTCGACGCCGCAAAGGTGATAGATTTCGTCAGCAAAACGGCGCCGGACGCCCCCTTTTACGTGGGCATCGCCGACAACATCGGGTATTACACGCCGGAGGAGGGCAATCTCCGCGGCACTCGTGGCGCGAGCTTCGAGGGCTGCTCGGCGGGTCTTACCGGCATCGGCATCGACAGCGTCGGCAACGTCCGCGGCTGCGAGTCTATGTACGACGAGCGTTTCAACGAGGGCAATCTCAGGGAAAAGACGCTCCGCGAGATATGGGAGGATCCCGACGCCTTTTCGTACAACAGAAAGTTTTCGCCCGACATGCTGACGGGCAAGTGCGGAAGCTGCGTATACGGCTGCGTATGCGCGGGCGGCTGCAGGTCGTACAATTATTTCGCGAACGGCGGGAAGCTCTACGAAAACCCGCTCTGCGCGAGAAAAGTTTGAAGCGGACTTTCGTGAACAAACTGTAAAATATCAAAGTGACGGATTTTTTCTGTCCCTTTTTCGTCCTCCTTCACGTATAATAGGTGTAGGACAAGGAGAAAAGCATGCTTCCATTCTTACCGAACAAAAAAAGAAAGGTACGGTCATAATATGAAAAAGACACGGTGTTTTACATGCTTTGCATTGTCAGTGCTTTCACTTTCGATTCTTTGCTCATGTATGTTTACGTATTCACCAATATCTGAGGTTAAAACCGATGTGAGTTCAATCCCGGACGAAGTTTCTATCGCTCCCCCGGGAACTCTGGGAGAGCCGTTAAGTCAGGAAGACGTTGTGCAGGATCATGATGAAGGAGCTCAGGTTGAGGTTTCGTTCACGGGAAAATATGCGGCGGCGTATTTTTATGATCCTGATGATTCCGACGAGTTCATTGTGTTTATAAGTTCCGTCCCGAACGATAAGGCCCTCAGATGCTATGCAACAGTATACAAGCCCGATTTCAACGGAGTAAAAGGACTGATTTCCGCTCTGTCGGATGGAGTTTTTCAAGCTGAGTACGTCCGTAAGATTATCTTTTCCATCGATGAAGCGGAATATTGCTTCAATTCAACAAAGATGTACCCCGAGTACTGCAATGAAGGAGAAATAATTACGGACACCGATACGCCTCCTTTTGCCGGAGAAGGACAGGAGCAGTACTATTGCCGTTTATACGACGCCGCCGCCGACGTAAAAGACATCACCGGCGCAAAAATGTCAGAGGATTACCTGATTCCTCTTTCGAACGGCCGTTGCGCCACGGTTTTCGGAAACAAAGTCGCGGGCGAAAACTCCGGGAAAAAGGTCAAGACTGCGGAGTTTAATTACAGAAGACTGTTTGAAAGATACGGTCTAAACGGGATATTCAAATAATCCGGCAGAAAGATACCGCCCGCCGCGCACCGCGCGGCGGGTTTTTGATTGCTTTCATAGGAGGCGAATTGTTAATAAATTGTAAAATCAACGCGGGACGGCTTTTTCCTGTCCCTTTTTCGTTCTCCGTTTCGTATAATATGTGTAGGACAAGGAGAAAAGCATGCTTCCATTCTTACTTAACAAAAAAGTCGGAGACGCTCTGAAGGCGATCAAAAAAGGAGACAACTCCGGATTCGACGTTCTTTACGACTGTATCGGCCGGACGGTATATCTGACGGCGTATTCGGTCCTCGGGAACGAGCCGGACGCCGCCGACACGGTCCAGGACGTCTTTTTGAAGCTGTACAGGAACGCCGACCGGTACGACCCGGACGCCGAGGCGGGCGCGACCGCGTACGTTTTGCGGATAGCGAGGAACTGCGCGCTCGACCGTCTCAGAAAACGGAAAGATTACGTCGATATTGACACGGCGGAGCTCGCGGCCTCGGAGAGCGGCGCGGGGAGCGATGAAGCCGCCGGCAGGCTCGGCGCTGAACGGCACGGACCGGCAGATCGTCGTCATGAAGGCGGGGAACGGGCTGAAATTCAAGGATATCGCGGCGGCGCTCGATATGACGGTCGACGCCGTGAAAAAGAGATATCAGCGGGCAATTCTGAAAATCAGAGAAACCTAACAGGGTGGAACGAATGAAAACTGAAAGAAAAATAAAAAAGATATGCGATGAGATGGAAATGCCGGAGAGGTCGGCGGTATATCCCTCGGGCGTGAGTTCGGAAAACAAAGAGCGCGCGGGGGTGAGATTCCGCCTCGATCTCGTCGCGAGCGCCGTGGTGCTCGTCGTCATGGTCTTCGCCGTCGTGATCGGCCAGGGCCTCATCCGAAAGGACTACGTCGAGCCGGGCGTGACGGGCGAGAACTCAGGCACGGCCGACGATACAATGGTGATCGACGTGCCGAAACAGGGGGACG
>JAGABQ010000121.1:0-4717 GCA_017614495.1 Clostridia bacterium | reverse complement strand
TCGCTTTATCCGAGACTCAAGGGATTCTGATATGATTGCCCGGCGCGGCGGCGCCGGGCAATTTTTTAATTTTTCGTGACGTTCCCGTTTTCGCCGTGCCGCTATGGACAAAACATCGGAAAAGGTGTATAATAATCAAATAATGGGGAAGGAGACGCTTTAATGTTCGGTTACGTCCGCACGTCCGATGACGAGCTCAGAGTCAGGGAATACAAAGCCTACCGCGCGTTGTATTGCGGACTTTGCCGCGCTCTCGGCAAAAGCGTCGGCCGTCTCTCGAGACTGACCCTTTCCTATGATTTCGTCTTTCTTGCGATTCTCCGCTACAAAGCTCTGGGAGTGCTTCCGGATTTCGGTGAGATCTCCTGCGGAACTTCAAGGAGACAGGCGGCGGTGCACGACGACGTGCTCGATTACTGCGCAAGGGCAGGCGCCGTCCTTACGTGGTATAAACTTGACGACGACGTAAGGGACAGGCGCGGTCTTAAACGGCTTGCCGCCCGTGTGCTGCGGTCATGCGCGTCCGGAATGAAGAAAAAAGCCCGTCTTCCGGAACTGGAGATCAAAATATCCGACGGTCTTTCGAGGCTTTCCGAGCTTGAGAGCAAAATGGCGGAAGGCGACGAAAACGTGACGCCGGACGTTCTTGCCGAGGTGTCCGGAGAAATGCTTTCCGACGTGTTCTCATACGGTACGGAGGGCGACGCGGCGCGTATTCTCGGCGAAGCGGGACTGCATACCGGCAGATGGATATATTTTGCCGACGCGGCGGACGATCTTGCCGATGATAAAAAAAGCGGTCAGTTCAATCCTTTTCTTGGCTCCGAACTTCCCGAAAGCGAAAACGTCCGATGCGCGATGCTTATGGAGCTTAAAGAGCTCAGGGCGACGGTAGCTTTGCTGCCCGATGGAGGGGAAACGCTCGACGCGCTTTCCGACAATATCACGGGCTACGGAATGACCGCGCAGACCGAGGAAATCGTCGGCTCGCTCGGCAAAGCAAAAAAGAAAAGAAACGGCGGAGGTCGGCTCCGCATTAAAAAGGGGGGACGATTATGACGGATCCATACAAGGTCCTCGGCGTATCGAGAGACGCGTCGGACGATGAAATTAAAAAAGCGTACAGGGATCTCGCCAAAAAGTACCATCCCGACAATTACGCAAACAACCCTCTGGCGGATATAGCCGAGGAAAAAATGAAAGAGGTCAACACCGCCTATTCGGAGATCCAGAAAATGAGGGCGGAGGCGGCCTCCGGTCAGTCGAATACCGGCTCGGCGTACGGCGACGGATTTGACGACTATTACGGGTCTTCATCATATACGTACACGGGCGACAACGCCCCGACGTTCCAGAAAGTCAGGGTGCTCATCAACGAATCGCGTCTTTCCGAGGCCGATGCGTATCTCAACAATCTTCCGACGGCGGCGAGAAACGCCGAATGGAACTACCTTAAGGGATGCGTCGTCAGGCAAAAGGGATTTTATTACGACGCTCAGAAGTATTTTGAGACCGCGTGCTACATGGATCCTTCGAATGAAGAGTATCGAAGGGCGCTCGACGCGATCCGCGGCGGAGCAAACACATTCGGAACGCGCTATTCGCCGTCAAACTGCTCCGTTTGCGACGTGATCAATACGCTCTGTATTGCAGACTGCTGCTGTGAGATGCTCGGCGGCGACTGTATCCGCTGCTGCTGATTATGAAGGATAAAACAAAGACGGAAACGAGGCGCCTGACTGTTTCGTCGCTCCTCGCCGCGCTGAGCGTAGTCCTTTTGTACGTCGGCGCCGTGTCCAACTTTTTCAGTCTGACGGCTGTCGCCGTCGTCTCGCTGCTTGAACTGTTCGCTGTGGAGGAGATCGGGTCCCCGTACAAATACGCGGTATATATCGTGACGGGATTTCTTTCCGCGCTTCTCCTGCCCGATAAGTTCACGGCGCTTGCGTATATCGTTTTCGGCGGCGTTTATCCTATGCTGAGGACGTATTTCGAGAAGCTGAAAAAACCTTTTTCGATCGTTGCAAAGCTCGTATATTTCAATCTGATCCTAACCGGACTGATTGCCGCGTCGCTTTTCGTTCTAGCGGTCGAAGACGAGGAGATGGGCTTCAACCTGATAACTTACGGTCTCGGCAACCTGGCTTTCATAGCTTACGAATACACTCTTTCGATGATCCTGGCGCTTTACAGACATTCTCTGCGCGACAGACTCAGGGTTGACCGGATTTTTAATAACAAAAATGAGGCAGATCATGACTAACAAACTTTTTATCTTTGCGCTTTGCGCGATAATCGCCGTTTCGCTGTGTGCATGCGGATCGGGAACAAGGGAGGCTTCGTCTTCTCTTAACGGCGTTATAACGTCCATTGACGGCAGCAAAATCGTTGTTTCCCTTATTGATGGCACGGACGTGACCGACGCGGCCTCGGACGAAAAAACCGATGCCGTGACCGATTCTGAGCCAGCAGGTCCGATTGAAAAGGAACCTGACGGTATCGGAGATCCGAGACAGCAGCGGGAAGAAAACAACGAGGGCGCTGCGGTTGTCGACAAAGAGCCTGACGGCATTGGCGACCCGAGGGCTCAGAACAACGCGGAAACGTCCGTATCTCAGGGAGAAACCGTTACGATAAATGTTGAATCGGATACGGAGATTTTCGACGCTGACGGGAACGGGAAAACGGCAATAAAACTGTCAGAACTTAAACCTGGCGACGCTATTTCGGTTACGTTTGACAAAAACGGGAAGGCATTGACAATAACCAGGAACAGATGAGATCGGGGCATCTTAATCACAATGAATATCGATAAAAGAAAAATAGAAATAATCGACGGTACGCTCTGCGGTCAGCGCGGTCTGCTTTTCAGGGAAAAGACCGCAATCGCAAAAAAGGCGGACGGATACGGAGCCGATATCCTGCTTCTCCCACCCGTGACGAAGAGAAAAGAAGACGGGATAATTGTAAAAACGATCTCGTCGGCTCTTTCGCGCGCGTCGGTCGCCATCCTCGGAACCAACCGTGACGAGGTGAAAGCGGCGGCCGTGATCGCGGCAGGATGCGGCGGCACGGTAATCGTCGAACTTCCCGTTTCTCCCGCGACTATGGAATATTCTTTCCACGTCAAGGACGAGGGAATGAAAAAACTGATAACCGAGTTCGTTTCTCTTGTATGTCAGAGCGGCGCGAAGGCCGGTTTCTGCGCTTCCGACGCAACGAGGACAGACCCCGTGGCGCTTTGCGGCTTCTGTGCCGCGGCGCAGCAGGCCGGCGCGTCGTTCGTTGTACTGAGCGACGACGCCTGCGCGGCGTTTCCGGAGGATTTTGCCGCGCTCGTCGGTAATGTGGCGGAGGCAGCCGCCGTTCCGGTATTCGTCAGGCCGTCGAACGGGATGGGGCTCGGGCTCGCCTGCGCGCTTGAATCCATAAAGGCCGGCGCTTCGGGAGTCTTCTGCGACGCGGAGGGCAAAACTGTTTCAACGTCCGCGCTCTCCGAGCTCCTTCGCGAGCACGGCGACAGACTCGGCGTCGTTTCGGGGCTCAGGTTTACCGAGACGAAGAACGACACCAAAACCATCATCGACATTATAGCCGGAGAAAAGAACGCGGAGGAGAGGTCGGCCTCGACAGGGACCGTTCTTCTCGACGAGAACTCCGGCCCAGTTCAGATAAAAACCGCCGCGGAGACGCTTGGATATGAACTTACGGACGACGATCTCGTCCAGGTCTGCGCCGCTGTAAGCCGGGTGTGCGTGAAAAAGGGTACGGTAGGCGTCAAGGAATTCGAGGCGATAATCGCGTCCTCTGCGCGCCAGGTCCCGTCGACTTATCACGTTGAAAGCTATACCGTCACGAGCGGCAATATGACCGGCGCAATGGCGCACGTCGTTCTGACAAACTCCGAGGGAAGGATAGAGTCCGTCGCGTACGGCGACGGGCCTATCGATTCGGCGTTCCACGCGCTTGAGCAGTGTATCGGCCTTCATTTCGAACTTGACGATTTCCAGATTCAGGCGGTTACGGAAGGGCGGGAAGCCCTCGGCTCCGCCATCGTGCGTCTTCGCTCGGACGGGGTTCTCTATTCGGGGAACGGCATTTCGACCGACATCGTTGGGGCGAGCATAAGGGCATACGTGAACGCTCTCAACAAAATCGTATTTGAGGGCGGAAAATGAAAATCTCATTCTGCACGGCGGATATTCCCGGAAGATCGTTTTTCGACTACTGCAATACCGCCAGGGAATACGGCTTTGACGGATTTGAAATATCGGATCCGATTACAGAGCGGCGTCATCATTCCGACAGTATTTTCAGAGATGACATGACGCAGGATTGCCGCCGCAAACTCAGAAACCGCCGGCTTTCTATCCCGGCGCTCAGCTGTCCCGTACCTGTTGACGATCCCGCGCTGCTCTCCGAGACGCTTGTGAAATATATCGACTGCGCAAATCAGGCGGGGGTCGATACGATTATCGTAAGGATAAGCGGCACGGATGAAAACGCTTATCGCGATAAACTTGAAAAGATGCTCGCCGAGGCGGAAAAGCGGGCGGTCTCAGTTCTTATCGAGACGTCCGGTCCGCTCTGCAGGACCGAGACGGCCGTCGGCGTCGTTCGCGGCTTTTCGTCAACCGCGCTCGGCGTCAGCTGGAACGTAATGGAAACGTTTTTTCGCGGAGGCGAAACCGCCGAGACCTCTGTCAAGACGCTCGGC
>JAGABQ010000120.1:0-2761 GCA_017614495.1 Clostridia bacterium | reverse complement strand
GACCGCGTAAAGCAGCCCGTCGCGATCCTTGATTATAAATCCCGCCTGTCCCATAAAAATGAGGGCAGGGCACTTTTCGACCGGAATATCCCGGATCATTTCGGCAAATTCCTTCATTTGTTACTCCTTCCCGACGGAAATCGTTATTTCAAATTCAAGCGCGCCGCGCGCGGGGATCACGTTTTCCTGACCCATTTCGCGGGCGTTAATTATTGTGTCGTATCCGGGATTGCACGGCTCGAGACCCACGCAGGCGTGGCCGTGGAAAAAGCCGTCGTTCATCCATATCCCGACGAAAGGTATCTTTTCGGGGTCGTAGTTAAAGGCGAAGACCCTGCCGTCCGGATACCGGTAACCGAGATATCCGCGCGGCGCTGTTGACGGAAAATAGTATTTATAACTGTCGGGAGAGGCCGTTCCGAGCCTGCTCCTGAGCATTTCTCCCGTGACGGCCTTGCGCTCGCCGGCCCTGCCGATTTCGCCGGTGTTGTCGAACATGATGTCGACCGGGCTCCCCTCTGGGAACGGGGTGATCACCTCACCGCCGTCCTCGGCGCGCAGCATGCAGTGACCCGCCCAAAGAACGTGGAAGTCGCTGTCGGAGCGGTTCTCTATCCTGTATCCTATCCTGACGTCGCCGTTTTCGGTCTGGCCCACGGTTTTCACGTATTCATAATCGAGATATGCCGACTCGGCGGTCAGCGTGACTCCGTTTTCGGATATCGAGCAGGAAAACGGCATCCTGCATATCTCGCCGTGATCGCGGTAGACCCTCCCTGCGCGACCGCCTCTGTCGCATACTATCGGATCGATGGTCGGGAACATGTCGTCAAACGCGCTGCATTCCCCGTCGACAAACTCGTCGAAAAGCCCCGTGTGGGAATAAACGGGCGACGGATTCTGCCACAGATACTCCCTGCCGTCCGGCAAAGTCCTGAACGAGACGATTTTTGCCCCCTCGCCGGGCAGGACCGTGACGGCGTATCTGCCGTTTTTCAGCTCGACTGCCGGCAGGTTTTTGTATAATACGGGCGTTGCTTTCATTTCCGTCCGGCCTTTTCGGAGTAACCCGGGTTGAGTATCGTGGCGACCCTCCTGCCCGAGAAAAAGTCGATGACGTTCCTCGCCGCGTACTCACCGGCGTACTCCACCGATTCAATCCCGTTAGAGCCGGAATGCGGCAGCAGCATCGTGTTCTGAGCTCCGAGGAGAGGACAGTCCGCCGGGGGCGGTTCGACCTCGAACACGTCGGAGCCGTAGTGGCCGAGCCGGCCGCTTTCGAGAGCGTCCGCCACTGCCTGCTCGTCGATGAGACCTCCGCGGCTGGTGTTGATGAGCGTCGCGCCCTGTTTCATCATAGAGAGCGTCGTGACGTTTATCATGCGCGCCGTATCCTTTGTGAGGGGCAGATGGAGACTTATCACGTCAGACACCGAGAAGAGCTCGTCGAGGCCGACGAACTCCACGTTGAGACGCTTTGCCGCCTCCTCGTCCTTTCTTATATCGTACGCGACGATACGGCAGTCAAAAGCCCCGAGCATCCTTGCAAACGCCTTTGATATATCGCCGAAACCGACGAGACCGACGGTCTTGCCGCTCAGCTGGCGGGCGTTCCTGCCTTCAAAGAACCTGCTCCAGTCTCCCCTTCGGAGGTCCTTCTCGGCGTTTACGAAATCGCGCATGAGGTTGAGCGTCAGACCGAGCGCGCACTCGGCGACGCATTTTGAAAAGCTGCCCGCGGCGTTGCAGACCGCGACGCCGTTCTCTGCCGCCGCCGCCTTGTCTATTTCGTTCGTTCCGACGCCGAAACGGGATATCAGTCTCAGCTCCGGCAGAGCGGTTATCGTCTCCGCCGGTATCTTTTCGCCGGCGCTGATTATCGCGGCGTACGGCGCGAGTTCTTCTTTCCAGTCGGCGGTGTTCCTCGTCGGCATATCGAGTATGTCGGCGGGACAGCCCGCCTCGTCCAGCATTTTCTTCATCCGCTCCCTGATATAGAGCGGCTGCTGTTTTCCGATTATCGCTACTCTGTTCATTGAGTTCATTACGGGATTATCGGAAGATCTTCCTTCGCCTTTTTGATTATATCGACGAACTTCGCTACCTGACGTGTGATAGAGACCAGCCCCTCTTTTTCGATCTTTTCAAAGTCCATGAAGGTTCTCGCGCCCGAGACCGCGCAGGCGCCGCACTTTATGAATTCGGCGACGTTGTCAGGCGTGATGCCTCCCGACGGAATGAGATTTACGTCGGGGAAAACCATTTTCAGATTTGTCATGTATTTCGGTCCGCCGAGCGCCCCGGGGAATATCTTGACCATGCTGGCGCCTGCCCTCATGGCGGCGAACACCTCGGTCGCCGTGAATGCGCCCGAGAAAACGGGAACGTTATATCTCGCGGCAAGATCCATAACGTCGGGTATGACGCACGGATTGACGATCACGCTCCCTCCGTGGAGGATCACCTCCCTCGCCGACGTGGGATCGAGCACCGTGCCCGCAGCGACAAGGAGCTTGTCGCCGAAATGGCTCGAGATCGCCTCTATCGCCTCGAGCACGCCGGGGGTGGTCATCGTGACCTCGATCACCTTCGCCCCGCCGTCGTACATTGCCTGGGCGTAGGCGATATAGTCGTCTTTCTGATGAAGCTTTATGCACGGCAGAATGCCGCATTCTTTTGTTCTTGATATAACTTTTTCCTTGAGCGAAACGTCGTCTCTGTTCATTGTTATGCCTCTTTCAGATGTGATTTGTTATTAAAG
>JAGABQ010000119.1:0-6195 GCA_017614495.1 Clostridia bacterium | reverse complement strand
GTCCACCATGGCATGAAGTTCCTCAACGGTTTCCGAAACTATCAGAGCGGATAATTCCGAATCGGGATCCTCCGTCAACTCTTCGTTTTCAACCAGACTGAGAGAAATATCCGGTACAACGCTGCGATAACGGGTGACCAAAGCCGTCACACAGTTTTTGGCTATGGCGCAAACCCATGGCTTGAATTTAGATCGGTCGCGCAGGGCATCAAGGTGCATCCATGCCGACACAAAAGCTTCCTGCGATGCATCTTCCGCGATGAAGCGACTGCTCGTGTAACGCTTTACCGTGTTCATTACCGCATTTTCATGACGCAGGACGAGTTCTTCAAATGCGTCGCTCTTTCCGAGCAGGCAGATTTCTACCAGAGTTTCGTCGTTCAGGAGCTCGTATTTCTTCATGAGTGCCTCCTTTTCGGTGGTTTCAATAAGTAAGATGCGGAAACGCTGAAAAAGGTTGGGTGATGTTGTTTTTTATTGGAGCGCTTTCAGATAAAACAGTTATTCTAGGGATATTTCCGCTTTTCAGTCAAATCAAAAAGGGGGCGTGCACCCCCTTTTGGTTTTGGCGGAGAAGGAGAGATTCGAACTCTCGAACCCGTTCCCGGGTTACGCGATTTCCAGTCGCGCGCGCTCGACCAACTACGCGACTTCTCCGTGCGCAGTCTCTACAACGGCGCTATTGTACCACTTTCCGGCCGGATTGTCAAGTGCAGCGGGAAAAAAGTTATTAGTTTATATCGGCCGAGGATTTTTTGATCTCCTCAATGAGGTCGCGGATGTATGCGGCGCGCTCGAATTCAAGCCGCTTTGCCGCTGCCTTCATCTGGGCGGTGAGTTCCTCGACGGTATAGTTTTCGGCCGGGACCGTCTCCGCCGCGCGTCTGCCCCTGTCGCCGCGGCGGTCCTTCTTGCCGCCTTTGCGCGGCAGACCGGTGTCGATGAGGTCGCGCACGTCCTTGACGATCGTTTTAGGAACTATCCCGTGTTCTTTGTTGAAAGCGAGCTGTTTTTCGCGGCGGCGGTTGGTCTCCGTCAGGGCGTTTTTCATGGAGTTCGTCATTTCGTCGGCGTAGAGGATCACCTTGCCGCCGGCGTTTCGTGAGGCGCGCCCTATCGTCTGTATGAGCGACGTCTCGGAACGGAAGAGCCCCTCTTTGTCTGCGTCGAGGATCGCGACGAGCGAGACCTCGGGGATGTCGAGCCCCTCGCGCAGGAGATTTATCCCCACGAGCACGTCGAAAAGCCCGAGCCGCAGATCCCTGATTATCTGCATACGCTCGATGGTCTCGACGTTGTGGTGCAGATATCTGACCTTGATGAGATTTGACTCGAGATACTCGGTAAGATCCTCCGCCATCTTCGTCGTTAGCGTCGTGACGAGGGTGCGCTCGCCGCGCTGCGCGCGGATGCGGATCTCCCCCATGACGTCGTCGACCTGCCCTTTGATGGGTCTTATCTCCACTTCGGGGTCGACAAGCCCGGTCGGACGGATGATCTGCTCCACCAGCTGCGAAGCTCTGTTTCTCTCGTATTCGGCCGGAGTCGCCGAAACGTATATGACCTGATTGAGTTTTGAATTGAATTCGTCGAAGAAAAGCGGCCTGTTGTCAAAGGCGGACGGGAGCCGGAAGCCGTATTCCACGAGACTTTCCTTCCTCGCCCTGTCGCCGCCGCTCATGCCCCTCACCTGCGGGACGGTGACGTGCGATTCGTCGATGAAAAGCAGAAAATCGTCGGGGAAATAGTCGAGCAGGGTGTAGGGCGTGCTGCCCTCCGGCCTGCCGGAAAACACGCGGGAGTAGTTCTCGACTCCGGAACAGTAGCCGATCTCCCTTATCATTTCGATGTCGTATCTCGTGCGTTCGGATATCCTCTGCGCCTCGATGAGGCGGCCCTGGGCTTTATAATACTCCACCCTTTCTTCGAGCTCGCGCTCTATCTCGGAGATGGCCTTTTCGCGCTTTTCGTCCGTCGTCGCGTAGTGAGTGGCGGGGAAGACCGGCGCGTAGCTGAGCTCCCTCACGACCTCGCCGGTGAGGCGTTCGATCTCGCTGAGACGGTCGATCTCGTCGCCGAAAAACTCCACTCTGATTATTTTTCCGTCGGAGCCCGACGGGTATATGTCGACGGTGTCTCCCATCACGCGGAAACAGTTGCGGTCAAAGCCGATGTCGTTCCGGCTGTATTTTATCGAGACGAGCTTACGCAGGAGGGCGTCGCGCTCCATCGTCATGCCGGGGCGCAGGGAGATCATGAGATTGACGTAATCCTCCGGCGAGCCGAGACTGTATATACACGAGACCGACGAGACGATGATGACGTCACGGCGCTCGAAAAGCGCCGAGGTCGCCGAGTGGCGGAGCTTGTCGATCTCGTCGTTTATGAGCGCGTCCTTTTCGATGTACATGTCCTTGCCGGGGATGTACGCCTCGGGCTGATAGTAATCGTAGTATGAGACGAAATATTCGACGGCGTTGTCGGGGAAGAACTCGCGGAATTCCGAGCAAAGCTGAGCCGCGAGGGTCTTGTTGTGGGCGAGGACTAGGGTCGGGCGGTTGACGTTCGCGATGACGTTTGCCATCGTGAATGTCTTGCCCGAGCCGGTCACGCCGAGCAGAACCTGCTCCTTCATCCCTCCGAGCACGCCGCGGGTGAGCTTTTCTATCGCCTGCGGCTGATCTCCCGTCGGTTTATACGGCGCCTTGAGATTGAATCTGTCCATGATGACCTTCCTTTTCCGCTCTATTTTAACCCAAATCCGCGGGATTGTCAACATGCCGCGCCCGTAAGTTGTTTTCAAAAATAAAGGCCGGGAGACCCCGGCCGGAGGCGCCGTACGGCCTCCTCATTTCTTTTTGCTTTTGTGAACGATCACGGCCGAAACGACAGCCGTCGCCCCGACGGCGGTCGCGGCAAGCGCGCCGACGAGCGGGACCGAAAGATTTTTCCCCGGAGTCTCCGCGCCGGGGATCGCGCCGGTTTCCGAATCGTATCCTGCGTCGGTTTCTCCGCTGATCCGCCACGGAACGTCGTAAACTCCGAGGACGGCGGCGACGGTCTGCGCGTACAGCCGCGCGGCAAAGTCGTTCGGATGATTTCTGTTTCCTCCGATAAGGGCAAAATCTCCCGTTTTCTCTCTGACGTACCTGTAAACCGAATTGAGCGGCGCGACGGCAATTTCAAGTCCGGCGCTGCCGTTCTGCAGCGAGTGGTACGATTCCTCAAACTCGTCAAGATGCACGTTGCTTTCGTCGTACGCCATCATGTTCGGCAGCATGCCGGACAGAAGAATAAATTCAGCGTCGGGCAGCGCATCATGGAATCTTTCAAGCATGTTGCCGATCCTTTCCCTGTGCCCGGCAGCGGGGCTCCAGTATTCGTTCATCCCGAAACCGATGATTATGAGATCGGGGTCCGAACCGATCACGCGGTCGATCATGTCGTCGATCGGACCATAGGACGTGCTCGTGCCTCCTATCGCCCAGTTTGTAAGCGTTATATCGTCGTAGCCGTAGGTCCGCTTCAGCGCTTCGATCAGCAGGTTCGGCCAAGTGGGCATGAAAGGGCTGATCCCGATCTTGGCAGTGGTCTGCGTCCCGTCAACACGATAGGTCTTTTCGTTCAGTCCGCTCGCGGAATAACCGACCGAGATACTGTCCCCTATTATCGAGACTGTAAGCGGCTCTTTGTTTGCGAGTTTTCTCGAAACGCCGGTCAGACGGTCCAGTTCCGACTCCGGAACGGGGCCGCTCCAGGTATCCGCGGTCGTGTACGTGACCGCAAGATAATACGCCGGCATTACGGAATTGTCGGTTTTGAGCGCGCCGCCGCTGCCGTCTTTCAGTTGAAGAGAAAACTCCCTGTCGTTTTCGTCACAATACGCCGAGCGGGGCATTACGGGGATTCCCGAGCCCTCGGCCAGCGCCAGACCGGTCTCGGTGACGACGTAATCTTTTCCTTCGGAATAGACCGTATCCAGTCCGTATGATCTCACCGAAACGACCGTTTCCGGCCTGAAAAGCAGCGTCACGTTTTCTGTTTTGCCGTTTCCGTTTACGTAAAAGACCGCCGTCTCCTGATAAACCGTTCCCGCTTCCCAGACCGGTTTCATATACAGCTCGAAATCGTATTTTGAGAGACGGGAGGCTTCGACTGCCGAAGATGTGAGATTCATGGTAAATACCGTCAGCGCCGCCGTTATAAGCAGCGCCGCCTTGCGCAATTTCGCTCTTTTGGTTTTGTAAAACATTTTTTGCATAATCGTCACCGCGGTTCGCCGGACTCGACGACGTCGAACAGGGCGATCCTCGCCTGCTCGAGCACCTCTCCGTCGGAGGTGAATTCGGTGTGTCCCGTCGTCACTTTGCCGACGTATTCCATGACCGCCTCGCGTCCGACGGCCCTCTCTGCCATCTTCATGAGCTGGAAGTCTTCGATGCCGTCGCGGATCGATTCGAGCGAGAGCGAGCCGACCGGCGCTGCAGTAACGGGATCCCAGTACATGAGGACTCCGCCGCCCTCGTACGGCTCGGTCGATTTGGGAAGCGGCAGGTCAGCGTCCTCGTAATCCTTTGCCCAGAAATCGAGATACATGTTCCATTTCGTGGTGTGGTAGTACAGGAATCCGTCGAGGTCGAGCAGATACTGCTGCCAGTATATTATGCGTTTTTCAAGACCGGACTGGCAGGTCAGAATGTGAGGTCTGTCGGTATAGTCGCCGTAGGCGGGGCCTGCGTCGTACCAGAGGAGAGTGTCCCCGCGCTCCTGCCTGAGCTTGTGCATATATTCGACGGTCGCCGGGTGGCCGAACGCCGTGTAGACGTCGGGACAGTGGAGCGTGGTGAACTCCGCCAGTCTTTCGATCATCGGCGGGTCCATCGCGAGCAGCTCCGGCGTGTACATGACGCCGAAGGCGCACAGGAACTTCGTCGTGTTGAGATTGTTCCCGATCGAGAGGGCGACGTTCCGGAAATTCCGGAACATTTCTTCGTTCACCGGCTCGTCTCCGCAGTAGGCGCAGATCTTGTCCGTCCATCCGTTTTCATCGGCGGCTTTGCTCTGTTCGGCGAAAGTGCTCGAATTGTTCAGGACAACGAGCGTCTGGCGCGGATTGTCCATATATTTCGAAACGAGCTCAGGGTCGTCGAGAAGTTCGTTTCCCAGAGGGAGATGCCAGAGACTCAGGCGGTTGTCGAGCATAAAATCGGCGTATTGCTGAAGAAGCTTGT
Source organism: Clostridia bacterium (assembly GCA_017614495.1). Taxonomy (GTDB): domain Bacteria; phylum Bacillota; class Clostridia; order Oscillospirales; family CAG-272; genus Colimorpha_A. The sequence continues at coordinate 964 of JAGABQ010000119.1, read as the reverse complement.
AGACGGCGTCAACGTCGGTTTCGACCCCGGCGAACTGATTGTAATGTCCCGTGTCCATATTCGGCGCCGAATCCGGTCCGGGACCGCCGAATCCGGGATCGTATTTTGAATATCCGTACTGGAACAGATCTTTCGATTCGGTTTTCTCGTCGTAATACACGTCGCGGACCCTGACCGTGACGCCGCCGGAGAGCAGCGTGTTTCCGTTCTGCTTTATTTCGAGCAGGCCAGTATAGGTCCCCGGTGCGGTGTTTATATCCGTGACGTACTGGACGTAAATCGTCTTCGCTCTGCCGCTCTTCAGGTCGAATTTTCCGCCCTGATAGGGATTGTCCTGTTCGAGAAGCGGCTCGGGGGTATAACCCTTTTTGTGAGAGATGTCCGGTCTGCGGACGTATATCTGCCATGCGACGTATACGGTACCGTTCAGCGTATGCCCGTTCCCGTCACTCAGAGGCGTGACCTCGCAGCGGAGGTTTTCGATATCGCCGTCCGAGACGATGACGTACTCGAATCCCTCTTTTTCGTTCTTCGCCATCTGGAAGGAAATATCCTGCTTTGTCCCGGGCGTGAACTTGTCGCGCAGATAGAGCGCGGTCCCGTAGTCGAACCATCCCGTGACCGTCGCGGGGCCGTCCGGAACGGCCTCCGTGTCCGTCGTATGCGGATCATTCCCGCCTGCGCTGCATGAGGATATGACGAGCGCCGCCGCGAGTGCTAAAATGGCGAGAACAAAGGCGGCGAGCCCCGTCTTTTTTGCTTTTCCGGTCATTTTCCGCCTCCGGACTCGACGATGTCGAACAGGGCGTTTTTGGCTTGCTCGAGGACCTCGGGGTCGGATGTGAACTCCGAGTGGCCGGTCGTCACCCGGTTCACGAGCTCCATCACGGCGTCGCGGCCGGCGGCCGCCTCCGCCATCTTCATAAGCTGGAAATCCTCGATGCCGTCGCGCACGGCCTCGAGC
>JAGABQ010000118.1:0-2959 GCA_017614495.1 Clostridia bacterium | reverse complement strand
GTTCGTCGTGGCCGCCGCCGAGCCCCGCTCCGCGGTGACGCCCGACAGCGTCGATCTCGTCGATGAATATGATGCTTGCAGGATTTTTCTTTGCGGTATCAAATAGGTCTCTTATTCTCGAAGCGCCGACGCCCACGTAAAGCTCGACAAAATCCGAACCTGAAATCGAGTAGAAAGGAACGCCCGCCTCGCCCGCAACGGCTTTTGCAAGGAGCGTCTTACCAGTTCCGGGAGGGCCCATCAGGAGAACCCCGTGCGGTATCTTTGCGCCGAGTCTCGTATATTTTGCGGGATTTTTCAGAAAATCGACGATCTCCGTGAGCTCGGCTTTTTCTTCTTCGCATCCGGCGACGTCTTTAAAGTAAATCCTGCGGACGTTCTTTTCCTCGCCAAGCATTTTCGCGCGCGATTTACCGAAACCGCCGACGGGATTTCCCGCTCCGCTTATCATGTGTCTGAACAGATAAATCCATATGAATGCCATCAGCGCTATTACGAGCAGCGACGGTATCATTGACAGCCACCAGGGAGTAGTGGCTACCGGTTCATATTCATAGTTTTCGATTATGCCTTTTTCCAGCTGCTCCTGAATGAGCTCGGAAAAATCATAATAGAATATTGAAAAATCCCTTAACTGGTATTGCTTGACCTCGTCGTCCTGAGTTATGACGGTGACAACGTTTTTCCCGCTGACCTCAAAGCGTTTTACCTGCTCGGTGCGGAACATCTCGGCAAGGTCGCCGTATTGAAGCGCGTCCTGATTCGTTCCGTTATTGCGCAGTGCGGACCAGGCGATTATGATTATTACCGCAAAAAGAGCGACGTAGAAGATGATATATTTTATGTTTTTCTTCATGTAAACCTCGGTGCGTTATGTATAAATCTCTCTCTTCAGTACGCCGATGTAGGGAAGAGCGCGGTATTTTTCATCAAAATCGAGACCGTATCCGACGACGAACTCATTTGGAATCACAAAGCAGGTCCAGTCGGCGGTGAAATCCACCTCTCTGCGGTCCGGTTTGTCAAGCAGGGTGCAGGTCCTGACGCTTTTTGCCCCTTTTAGCGTAAGGTAGTTAACAAGGTACGAAAGCGTCTTCCCGCTGTCTATGATATCCTCGACTATCAGAATATCCGTTTTGGACAGATCTTTTCTCAGAAGATCGAGGATTATGTTGACCGTGCCGCCCGTCGTTCCGCTCCCGTAGGACGAGACTTTCATAAAATCTATCTCGACCGGGATCGTTACCTGTTTCATAAGGTCGCCCATAAAAACGACCGAGCCCTTAAGTATGCCGAGGAGAAGCAGGCGTGAGTTTCTTCCTCCGTAATAATCGTCGATTTTTTTTGCAAGAGAGCGGACCGCCTCGTTGATCTGGCTTTCGGATATAAGCACGCGCTCTATCGCGTCGGAGTTTCTTATCATGTAATTTCCTTCGTTTCGTATGTGATGTAAATGCAGTCTTTGTTTGAAGAACAGCCGTCGGATACCGGAAAACCGGTGATCCAGATTATTTTGCCGCTGCCGTCGCAGACAATGAGACATTTTTTCTTTTGCTCTTCCGTGTACTTTTTTTCCTGAAAGAGCTTTTTCGGCATTTTTGTCTGACCGTGAAGCCGGTATCTGTCGCCCGGGAGTCTGCTCCTGACAAAGAGGCCGCTCTCATATATTGACCTGTTTATTCTTACCGAATTGACTTTATTTCCGCCCGGATCGTGATCATGAACCGAAAGAACAACGTTTCCTATTACGTTCGGCCCGTCAACGAGTCTGACCGGATCAAAAATAATCTTTGCTTCCTTCATTGCAAAAAACACACCGTCACGGTCGACACGTACAGTCCCGCCCGGGACCGAAACGGAAGCCCTTGTTTTTTCGCATCGTATCAGCTCGCAGACCTTTTTAATGTGCTTGCTTTCCGGTGACGCCCCGCTTTTGCTCAGTTCATTTATGATCACCCGTGAGAGCAGGGAATCTTCAAGTTTTGAAAGTTCTTTCCTTCCGCGCGAAAAGGAATAATCTGCGGCTTGGCGGCCAAGATATTCATTGTCCGCAGAGACAGATAAAGCTAGCCCTATGACAGAATCGAGAAACGAGGGATTGACGTCCTTCAAAACGGGGATCACGTCATGTCGTATTCTGTTTCTGGTATATTCTTTGTCGGAGTTGGTGCTGTCAACAACGTAGCCGTACGAGTTTTCCCTGCAATAACCGATGATTTCCGATTTTGGGCAGTAGATCAGGGGACGTATAACGTCGTCCCTGACGGGCTTCATCGCTGTAAGACCGTTAAGGCCTGATCCTCTCGTTATGTTGAACAACACGGTTTCCGCGAGATCGTCGGCATTATGCGCCACGGCGATCCTCTGCGCGTCATATTTTTTTAGAAGGGAACGGAAAAAAGAGTATCTCTCGTCCCTTGCGGTCTCCTCGAGCCCCTTTTTTCTTTCCTTTGCAATTGCTGGAACGTCTGTCCTGAGGACCTCGATTTCAACGCCCAGATCACTGCAAAGAGCACGGCAGAATGATTCGTCGGAATCGGCCTCGGCGCCTCTTATCATGTGATTAACGTGCGCCGCGATGATTTCGAGCCCGTTTCTTTCCCTGATTTCACAGAGTTTGTGAAGAAGAACGACCGAATCGGCGCCCCCGGAAAGTCCCGCGACTATCTTTTCAGCTCCGTCGAGCATGCCGAAATCATTTATTGCCTTATCGAAAAGTTTATCGATATTATGATTACGGCTCATGTCTGCCTGTCGTCGAGCGTAGTGAATTTCGTGAACTGTCCGAGCCATCCCATTTCGACGGTCCCGGTGCTTCCGTGGCGGTTCTTTGCGACTATGACCTCGGCGGTATTCTGCAGCTTGTCCGCGCCCTTGCTGTTTGGATAATAAACGTCTCTGTAAAGGAAGATGACGACGTCAGCATCCTGTTCGATCGCTCCCGAATCTCTGAGGTCGG
>JAGABQ010000117.1:0-7448 GCA_017614495.1 Clostridia bacterium | reverse complement strand
CAGAGCTCGACGGTCTTCCTCGTGAACAAGGACGAGCTTGTCAACCATAATTACGCCTCAGACTATATTTATACTCTCGTTGACAGCGGAGAGTGGGTTTTCGACAAACTGTTCGAGATGGTGGAAGGGCTTTACGTCGATCTAGACCACGATCAGACGTACAGTGAAAACGATTATTACGGTTTTTCCGCCGATCCCTACGGGATGGTGTACGAATATCCGGGCGCAGGCCTCAAGGGAACGTATCTCACCGACAGCGGCTTTGAGTTCGATTTCGGGACAACCCGCGCCGTCAGCGTCGTTGACAAAATCTGCGATTTCCTCCAGAAACCCGAGGTGTGGTGCAAAGAATGGGGCAAACGCCCCGTGATGTTCTTCGCGGGGAACAGCCTCTTCTGTTCATGGGCGAGCGAGCTTCGCGGACTTAACGTTATCGACTTCAATTTCGGCGTCGTTCCTTTCCCGAAATTTGACGATACGCAGGATCGTTATTATTCCTACACCGGCGGCGGACTCATGTTCGTTCCCAGCACCGTGGCGGATCCCGATTTCACAGGAGCCCTCATCGAGGCGATGTCCGTCGGTTCTCACAGCGAACTTGTTCCCGCGTTCTATGAAAAATACATCCAGCAGAGAGTTCTCCAGGATGAAAAGTCGAGAGAATACTGGGCAAAGATGCTGACCGAATGGTCGCTTCCCGAGTTCACGAGAGAGTTCTCCCCGAACGAATACGTCACGACCTACGGCCCCGCGTTCAAGGCGATCGACAGCGTTGCCAACGGCGGCGTCAACAACTTTGTGTCGAAATGGAACGCGATGAGCGAGCTCGTAGATGAAGAGTGTCAGGCATTCTATGACAAATTCATGAAAAAGGTCTGACGCGCGCTGCCACGAAAACACGCAATAATCACGCAATAATAATAATATATTCCCGGGAGTCGCTTCCGACGCCCGGGAATTTTTTACGGATTTGATTTTTGTTTCAGAGCGTTTCCGCGCTGAGGCCGTAAACGGTGAAATTGTATCCGTTTCGTACTGAAATCCTGATATTGCGGAGCAGTTTTCCGGCGTCGGCTGCGATTTTCAGCACGTATATCCGGTAATTTTCAAAGTTTTTGTCATAACTGAACTCCACGGCGGGGATCAGTACCGGAGAGCGCGGATCGCAGTACGAGGAGCCGAACGTGGTGCACACCGAGAGGACCTCAATCCCGTTTCTGAGAGACACAACGTCCGACGTTCCGTCCGAGTATTCGAGCGACAGTTCTCCGGCTTCGTCGCCGAAGGCGCCGGTGTAGGGCCACGCCTGAGAGAAACACACCCCGCCGAGCAGATATACCGCCGGCGTCGCGATATCGGCGCCGAAAATCACCGCGCCGGTCTTTTCGGTGACCACCGCGGGGATGTCCGGGGTCTCGAACCTGACGGAGCAGACGTTTGTCACGGGTTTCGGAAGCTTCGGGCCGTTTGAGGTGCGCCTTTTGTTTCTGTGGTGGAATCTGCCCCCCATCGCGCTTCCGGACGCGAGATAATCCGCCCAGTCCTCCGCCGACGCGCCTTCGACCGATATCGGCAGGGTTTCGAGCCCTTCGAGCTCTGCGCCGCCGATAACTTTCATATCCCGCTTTACGACCCGCGGCGCGTTTATGGAGTGATAAAACTCCTTGAGAACGTTATAGCACGCCTTCGGCTTGCGGTCGATCGTGACGAGCCCCTCAATCTGGACCCCGTCGACGTCGGCGTCGGGGTCGCGGTTCAGCTCGTACATATCGGCAAACGCCCAGTAAACCATACCGGCGAGCTTTCCACTCATCATCCCGTATCGCATTTTGTTGCAGAACCTCCGGAAGAGGGCGGGGTTGTCGACAACGTTCCAGCCGCCCCATTCGGTGAAGAGCAGGGGCTTGTCGGCAAAAGCGGCGTAGATCTCATCAATCTTCGAAGATCTGCCTTTTTTAGAGAGCGAGCCCGACGTGACCGAGTTGATATCCGATCCGTAGGGATGATAGGTGTAAAAATCTATGCCCGCCTCGCTGAACATCGGAACCGTCATCTCGGGGCACATGCAGTTTGCGCCGGAAACGTATCTGTCGGGGTCGAGTTCGCGGCACACGGCGACCGAATCGTTGAGGAACTCCTGGGTGAAAATGCACTCGTTGAATCCCATCCAGAACGCGACGGAGACGTTGTTCCTGTCGCGTTTTATCGTCTTTTTCAGCACCTCGACGGCGCCGTCCGTGAGCGCGGGGTTGCTGAGATCAGACCACCACAGCCCGGACTCCTCGCTCAGGAGCAGGCCTATTCTGTCGCACATATCGACGACGCGTTTGTCGTGAGGATAATGCACGAGCCGGACGAAATTGCAGCCGAGCTGCTTAATCATTACGAGATCTTTTTCGATATCCGCGTCGGAGAGCGTCTGCCCCTTTTCAAGCGTGCCGAGATCGTGTCTGCATACGCCGAGCAGGAAAAACTTTTTGCCGTTCAGATAGAAGTTATGTCCGTCGTGGACGAAACGCTTGAATCCGACGTTGAGCGAGACCGAGTCGACGATCTCGCCGTCTTTTTCGAGACAAACGCAAAGCTCGTACAGACGGGGCTCGTCGGGAGACCAGAGCAGGGGAGAGCCGACCGTAAGCCGTTCGCCGCCCTCGGCGACCGTTTCCCCGCCGTATGAGAGCCGCGCGCAGGTTTTTCCTTCGCCCCCCGTCAGATCGGCTTTTACGCTGACCTCGGCAGAGGAGAGGTCTTCGCTCAGATCATATCTGAAAACCACGTCCGAAATGTACGTCTCCGGGACCTCGTCGAGATATACGGAGCGGATAATCCCGCCGTAGTTGTTCCATCCGTCGGTCGGACCGTAAGGGGCGTTTATGTCGTCCGCCTCGACCGTGAGGAGATTGTTTTCCCCGACACAGTCCGTCACGTCAAAGGTATAATGACAGTAGGGCAGGGTGACGCCGAGTTTTTTGCCGTTGAGGGTCACCTCCCCGTGATAGTTTATCCCTTCAAAGGTGAGGAGAAGACGCCTCCCTCCGGGCAGGCGGTATCTGAACTTTTTTTCATATGTCGATTTACCGACGCAGATGACGGACGACGGCACGGTGATCGGCTCCGGCTCCCGTCCGGGGGTGGAAAAAGACCACGTTCCGTTCAGATAAGTGCGTTTTCTGAAATCCATGTCATTCCTCCATTTCAGAGAACGAGAGTTCTCTGAGAAGATTTTTTGTCGCCCAGAGGGACGCGCCGATGGCGGCCGCGTCTCCCGACAGGGCGGAATATCTAACGTTGACCTGCCTGTGCATGAAAACGTGAGAGTTGAACTGTTGTCTGAACTCCGCGTCGTTTTCCGACAGGACGCGCGAAAGTTCTCCGTAGAATATGACGGTGTCGATGGGGAGCATGTTGACGATCGAGCTGACCGCCATGCCGAGCTTTTCACAGAAACCGCGTATAACGGAGTCGGCGCGCCGGTCTCCTTCCTTTGCACGCTCGGCGATCTCCCCCGCGGGGGTGTTCGGCTCGCCTCCTATCGCCGTGTATCTGCGCGAAATGCCGCCGGTCGAGGCGTATTCCTCGAGGCAGCCAATGTTCCCGCAGAGACAGCGGGGCCCGTGCGGTTCCACGCATATATGTCCGAGCTCGCTCGCGTATCCGTTTGTGCTCAGGTGGTTGTTGATAAGCGTCGACAGGCCGACGCCGGAGTCGATTCGTATCAGGGCTATGGTCCCGCGGTTGTAATCGCTGATGTTCGCCCCGATCTTCTGCTCCGCGAGATTTATACAGTCAGGGTCGTGGAGAAGATAAGTCTTGCAGCCGAATTTCTTTTCAAAGATCTCGGCGAGCCGCACGTCCTTCCAGTCAGGGATCTGAAGAATGCTCGAGGAAACCCCGTGCTGCGTGTCGAGGGTGCCCTGTACCGCGACACCGATGCCGTATATCATGCCGGGGGTCTGTTTGATTATCTCGTCGGTCATTCCGATTATCTGTGCGATTACGGCCTCGGCGCCGTCCTTCGAGAGCGGAACGCTGACGCTTTTCCTCACCTGTCCGTAGCAGTCTGTGGAGACGGCCGTGGCGCCCGAGAGGTTGAGGTCTATGCCGATGACGGATCCCCGGTCCCTGTTGACGGAATAATACGCGGCGCTCCTGCCGTTGGTGAACGCTTTGCCGTTTTTTACGATATATCCCGCCTCCTCGAGCCGGTCGACCATCGTCGTGACAGTCCCCCAGCTGAGCGAGGTGATGTCCTGTATTTCTCTCTTTGTTATCCTGTCAGCCCCATAGACCGCCATGAATATCGTCTTGAAATTATAAAAGCGCACGGAGCTCGGAGACTGGCCTCTCTGAAGTTGTTCCATCTGTTCCTCCCCCGGATAATTACGCGGCAATTATACCAAATCTTGATATAAATGTCAACCCGGAACGGGACGTTATATTAAAACGATATCTCAACAGCCGCACATTGACAAAATACGTCAATTATTTTTTAAAGAAGCGACAAATCAAAAAAAAAAAAAACAAAAATAGGTGGAATATTGCCCGCGAAGGGTGTATAATTCAACCGTAAATAAGTTGTTTGAGAAAGGGAAGGTCGTATCTGGTTTTGTTTTCGGCATTGACGGAATATTCTGGAGATCCGGTGCGGCCGTTTTCTTGATTTTATATATGTCAAATTATGACGGAACGCCGCGGAGTTTGCGAAAAACCGGGGCGGGTTCGTTGTTTCGCCTTTCCGTGTCAGCGGATGACACGATTCAAATAAAGGGAACAAGGAGGGAAAATGAAAAATAAGATTGTTCGTTTCTTCTCGTTGCTTCTCGCGGTCGTATTCATAGCGGGTATCGCTGTGGCCTGTTCCGGCGGAGCCGATAAACCGCCCGAGGTCACGGGAAACGGCGGCGGTAACGACGGGAAAAGAGACGATCTCCCCAAGCTGAATTTCAACGGCGAGGCGGTGAAGATCGCAAGCCGCGAGTTTCAGTGGTATTACAAGGAGTTGACTGTAAATCCCGACGAGGTCGTCGACATCGTCGACACGGCGGTTTACAAAAGAGAGCTCGCCGTGAACAACAGACTCGGCATCAAGCTCGAAAACAATCTCCTTGCGGGTCTCGGCAAAGAGGGCTATGAGGTAGTCATAAACGCGCTCCGCACCGATATCAACACGGGAGACGGTCTCTATGACATAGGTGTCAACAACATCTATCACACGATGGGCCACACGACCGAGGAGCTGTTCTACGACCTCAACTCGTTCAACTACATAAACACGTCGAAAGAGTATTATTACAGTCAGTTCGTAAAGAACGCGACGATCGGAAACAAGCTCTACGCCGTGATGGGTGACGGAACGCTTTCCGCGATGAAATTCGCGTTTGCGACCTTCTTCAATCAGCAGGTCGCGGCGGATATGCAGATCGGGGATCTGTATCAGGTCGTGCTTGACGGCAAATGGACCTATGAGTACCAGTATAACCTCATAAGGGACACCTGGAAGGATATAGGCGAGCAGCCGTACGCTATGGACGACGGCGACACCTTCGGTCTCATCACCAACACGGTGCTCGGTGTAGATCCCTATTGGTCGAGCTTCAATCTCGGAATTCTCACGCCGAACGAGACGAACGGATATACGATCACGCTCGATCTCAAGGCGGCTCAGAGCAAGCTGACGAGCGCTCTCGAAAAGATCAACAACCTTTTCTATAACTCCAACGGTACGAGGATCCTTGCTCACGAGTCCGACGACAACGAGATGACGACAACGGGGCCGAGGCTCTTCTCCCAGAACCAGACGCTCTTTGCGACCTTCCGTCTCGACGCCGTTGAGAGCCCCTTCCTGCGCGACATGCCTTCGAACGGATACGGAATCATCCCGATGCCTAAGTTCGATGAAAATCAGAAGAACTATTATACTTACGTTCACGATCTGAGCTCTGTGTTCGTCGTATCCTACGGCTGCGCTCCGGACAGGCACGACATGGTCGGAGCGGCGATCGAGTGCTTCTTCTCCGAATCCGAGGACGTGAGACATCAGTTCTTTGAGATCGCGCTCAAGGTCAAATATCAGGACGACGAGAACAACAGTAAGATGCTCGATATCATTATCGACCACATCAAGCTCGACGCGGGCTGGATCTATTCCGACGCCGCGAACGGCATCGCTCTCTGCCTCAGGACGCTCGTCCAGGCGGAGTCGAACAATTTCACGTCGTGGTACACAAGAAATCAATCGAAATTCGTCAACAGCGTCGAGGACTTTCTCACTCAGTTCGAATTTCTTGATCAATAACAAAGGAAAACAAAATCCAAAAGGAGAAAAAACATGAAAAAAACAAACAAGATTCTTGCTTTAGTCATGGCTGTGGCCATGATCTTCGGCATGATGTCGGTGCTGCCCGTTGTTGGTAGCGCCGATGATGAATGGTTCACCGGAAGTTATGTCGGCCTTGCTATGTCAAACGGCAATGTGTACGTTTCCGATGGATTCGGTCAGTGGGCATATGGTGGTGATCCGGCCGTTTCATACAACCCTTACGTTGTTTACGGCGATGCGGTGACGGCAAACGCAATTAAGGTTACCGTTGATACGATGCCCAGCAGCAATCTTACCGAAAATGCAACGGTTTACGTTGACTTAGACCAGTGGGCAAACGGGCAATTTGTCCCGTGGAGTCTTGATAATGCTACAGCAGTTGCAGCAACGATTGAAATTGATGGGAACACACTCATTTACAAGTTCGCCGCAGAGGCAACCGGTAAGACGTTCTGCGTTGTTTGGGGTGACGGTACCTCCGAAGATGATGGAGGTCAGATTACATTCAGTACCACTAACGTTAAAGCAGGTTTGCTAGCTACCTCCGTTGCGGGTCTAACTGTTCCCACGGTAATCAACGGCAGTGATGTCGATGATTTCTCGGCGGTCGATTTCGACGGCATCACGTCATGGACTCAGAAGAGCGGCGGCGATTTCTCCGGAATCCGCAACGGTCAGATTGAGATCGAATGCGGAACCACGTACAACGAAGGCACCGCGACTCTTCCGAGTTCCGTTGACGTTGACGGATATGACGGCCTCATGTTCCACATTGACCTCAGTGAACCCACTTGGGGCGTCAACGCTGATCCCGAGTACACCAAGTGCTACGTAGGTGTCAGAATCTATACCGAGGGCATAACCGGATACGTCTGGACTCGTGACACGAACAAACTTGCCGACGGCTCGTATCTCAATTATGACATAGACGCGTATTATTCCGCTGACGGCTCCGACTGGTCGAAGACGTCTCTGGTATACGATGCTTCTCATACTCTTGACAAGAGCACCGGCGACGGCGAACGCTTTAATTTCCCTGCAGGATTCGTTGGATGGATTTACATCCCGTTTACGAGCTACAACACCACAAAGATCGATAACGGCGAAAACAAATACCCCGTTCTCGGGT
>JAGABQ010000116.1:0-11974 GCA_017614495.1 Clostridia bacterium | reverse complement strand
TACCGGCGAGCCACCGAGGGAGGATAAACGGGCTCATGAGCGTCGCGTACACGGCGGTGGCGGGGGTGGTCGACATCGCGGTCGGCCAGCTTTACGACCGCGCCGGCTCGGCCTGGGCGTGGGTGTTAATCCTCTCGGTCGTCACGCTGTCGACCGCGGCGGCGATAGTCCTCAAGGCGCTCGACAAAAAGGCGTATCCCAAGCTGTACGGGCAGAGTAAAACAGAATGACAAAACCGGAATCCGTCGGGAACAGAATAATAGTCCTCGGCAGCCCCGGCTCGGGGAAAAGCGTTTTTTCGGTAAAACTGAGCAAAATCACCGGCCTCCCGCTTTACCATCTCGACAGCGTGTGGTGGAAAGCCGACAGGACGCATATATCCCGCTGTGAGTTTGACGAAAAGCTCGGGGCTCTGCTTTCGCTCGACAAATGGATACTCGACGGGGATTACAGCAGGACGTACGAGGTCAGGATCCGCGCCTGCGACACAGTCGTCTTTCTCGACTTCGGCACCGGCGTGTGCATGAAAGGGATAAACGAACGGATAGGCAAAGAGAGACCCGACATGCCGTGGATTGAGAACGAATCCGATCCCGAGCTCGTGAAGGCGGTCGAAAACTACGGGAGAGAAAACCGGCCGGTCGTCCTTTCGCTGCTCGAAAAATATCCCGAAAAGCGCGCGCTAGTCTTTTCGTCGCGCGCCGATGCCGACGGCTGGCTGTCATGCCTTGCCGGGACGCGGGACTTGATTTTTCCCGCCCGATGTGATATCATACGAAAAACCGACGGTAAGCGGCCGTAAGGACCGCCGACGGAAAACAGGAGGACCCGACATGCCTAAATTCTGCACCGGCTGCGGAACGCAGCTCAACGACAACGCCAAGTTCTGCCCGAACTGCGGAGCGGCGCAGGGCGACGCCCCCGCGCCGGATTTTACAAGACCGGTGTACGCCGAGGGCGGCGCAGGCCGGCCGGGAGTGCCCGCGCCGGGCTTTTCCGCCAGGGTAAACGACCCCGAGATACTCGCCGCGGTGAAAAAGACCCGCAAGGCGTCGGGGATATTCGCTTTCTTCATCGTTCCTCTGCCGCTCATCGGATTCCTGATCTACAGCGCCGTGAGCGACAAAATGGAGACCGCCGACGCGCTTAAATACGGCGCGATCGTTTCCGCCGTGTTTCTCGTGTTCGCCATTTACAGCTTTATAAAAAGCCGCGCGAAAAACACCTACGACGCGACCGTGACGGACAAAAAAACGCGCCTTGCCTACCGCAACGGCGACAGCAACTATTCGTACACCGAGTACGTCACGATCGCAAGGACCGACGGCGGAAAAAAGAAAAAGATTGTGGAGCACGAGGGCTCGCAGACGTGGGCGTGGGACTATCTGCCCGTCGGCGCCAGATTCAGATACCACCCGCAGTTCAACTTCCCGTACGAGCTTTACGACAAATCGTCGGCGCCCTATATCGCCTGCGTTTCCTGCTCGACGCAGAACGACGTGACGGCTGAGAGGTGCAAGCGCTGCAACCTGCCTCTGCTCAAATAATAACGCAAAAAACGGGCCTGTCCGCGCGGACAGACCCGTTTATTTGTCTGAAAAATCACTTTATCCGATTTTTTTCCTGACGTCTTCGATCTGTTTTTTCACCGATGCCGGCGAAGGACCGCCGATGCCGAAGCGTCGGGAAACGCAGTTCCCGAGGTCGAGCGCGTCGTATATCTTTTCATCGACAGACGGACACGCGTCGCGGAACTCGTCGAGCGAGAGATCCTCGAGCGTCCTGTTCTCCGAAATGCACTTTGCGACGAGCCCGCCCGAGATCTTGTACGCGTCGCGGAACGGCACTCCCCTGCCGACGAGATAGTCGGCGAGGTCGGTCGCGTTGATAAAGCCCTTTTTCGCCGCCTCCTCGAGCACTTTGCGCTTCACCGTGAGGGTGCTTATCATCCCCGTCATGATGGAAAGGCATGCCTTTGCCGTGTCGATTGCGTCAAAAACGCTCTCCTTGTCCTCCTGCATGTCCTTGTTATAGGCGAGCGGCAGACCCTTGAGCGTCGTGAGGAGCGCGACGAGATCGCCGTAGACCCGCCCGGTCTTTCCGCGGGTCAGCTCCGCCATGTCGGAGTTCTTTTTCTGCGGCATTATACTCGAGCCGGTGGTGTAAGCGTCGGAAAGCTCGATAAATCCGAACTCCCACGAGCTCCAGAGAACGAGCTCCTCCGACATGCGCGAGAGGTGCATCATCAGTATCGAAAGAGCGGAGAGCAGCTCGACGCAGAAATCCCTGTCGGAGACGCCGTCGAGACTGCTCATCGTGACGCCCGAAAAACCGAGCGCCGCGGCCTCCGCCTTCCTGTCCGTCGGGAAGGTGGTCCCGGCGAGCGCGCAGCATCCGATGGGGCACTCGTCGGTCCTTTTGAGCGTGTCGGCGAGGCGGCCGAGATCGCGCAGGAGCATATAGGAATACGCCATCATGTGGTGACCGAAGGTCACGGGCTGCGCCCTCTGGAGATGCGTGTATCCCGGCATCACGGCGTCGGCGTTTTTCTCCGCCGCCGAAACGAGTGCGCCGATAAGCCCCTTTATTGCCCCGGATATCTCGTTTATCTCTTTTTTCAGGTACATGCGCATATCGAGCGCGACCTGATCGTTGCGCGAACGGGCGGTGTGCAGCCGCTTGCCGGGTTCGCCGATCCTTTCGGTCAGGACTGATTCCACGAACATGTGGATATCCTCCGCCGACGGATCGATCTCAAGCCTGCCCGAGCGGATATCCGAGAGGATACCGTCGAGGCCGGCGAGAATAGCGTCGCAGTCGGCGCGGGAAATGATCCCGCGGTCGGCGAGCATCGCCGCGTGCGCGGCCGAGCCCCTTATATCCTCCTCGTACATACGACTGTCAAAGCGTATCGAGGAGTTGAAATCGTCGGCGGCGGATGAGGTCGAACCGTCGGTCCGTCCCGCCCACATTTTTCCGGACATCAGAGCTTTCCTTTTTGGCTCCCTTTGGAAAAGGGGGCTGCCGCAAAGCGGCTGGGGGATCAATTGAGAAGCCTCGCTTTTCAATTGAATTACAGCTTCCCCTGCTCCATCAGAGCCTGGACGGTCGTCGGCAGGCCCCAGATGTTTATGAATCCCTCGGCCTGTCCCTGGTCGTAGTCCGACTCTCCGAAGGTCACGAGATCCTCCGAATAGAGGGAGAAGGGAGACGTCGTTCCGGCCGGGATGATGTTGCCCTTGTAGAGCTTGAGCTTGACCGAGCCCGTCACGTGCTCGTTCGATTTGTCGGCGAAGGCTGTCATCGCCTCGCGGAGCGGCGTGAACCACTTGCCGTTGTAGATGAGATCGGCAAAGTCCACGGCGAGCTTCTGTTTCAGATGCAGCGTCTCCTTGTCGACCGTGAGCATCTCGAGCTGTTCGTGAGCGAAATAGAGTATCGTCCCGCCGGGGGTCTCGTACACTCCCCTGTCCTTCATTCCGATAAGACGGTTTTCGACTATATCGATAATGCCGACGCCGTTTTTGCCGCCTGTGTCGTTGAGCTTTTCGATGATTTTGCTCGCCTTCATTTTCACTCCGTCGAGCGCGACGGGAGCGCCGGCCTCGAAATCAATCGTCACGTAGGTCGGCTCGTCGGGCGCTGCGAAGGGGGAAACGCCCATTTCGAGGAATCCGGGCTTGTCGTAGTCCGGCTCGTTCGACGGGTCTTCGAGATCGAGCCCCTCGTGGCTGAGATGCCAGAGATTTTTGTCTTTAGAATAGTTGGTCTCGCGGCTTATCTTGAGCGGGACGTTGTGCGCCTCGGCGTAATCTATCTCCTCGTCGCGGGACTTTATGTCCCATTCGCGCCACGGGGCGATTATCTTCATCCCCGGCGCAAAGCGCTTTATCGCGAGCTCGAAACGCACCTGGTCGTTGCCCTTGCCCGTCGCGCCGTGACAGATGGCGTCCGCCCCCTCGGCGAGCGCGATCTCGGCGAGCTTTTTGCCTATCACGGGACGCGCGAAGGCCGTTCCGAGAAGATATTTCTCGTATTTTGCTCCCATCTTCATGGCGGGGATGATGACGTCGTCGACCATCTCGTCGGTGAGATCGGCTATTATCAGCTTGGAGGCGCCGGTTTTGAGCGCTTTTTCCTCAAGCCCGTCGAGCTCATCGGCCTGGCCGACGTTGCCGGAGACCGCGATGATCTCGGGATCGTTGTAATTTTCCTTCAGCCACGGAATTATTATCGAGGTGTCGAGCCCGCCGGAATACGCGAGCACTATCTTCCTGATGCCGTCTTTGTTTTTCATTTTGATTGCCTTTCGGATTGATATTTCATTCAACGTGGATAATTATACACAAAAAAGGCGGTATGTCAAGGGGTAAATAAAAAAATATTCAGAAAAAATGAATTGAATTTCTCCCGGAGCCGGTCGCCGCGCCGGGCGGTCCGTTGACAAAACACGCGCCGGGTGATATAATCTTGCCCGTCGGAGGCACCGCGCCATGCAGAACAGCCTGATCTCATATCTGATCTCCGCGGCGGAACGTTTTCCCGAAAAGACCGCGTTCTGTTCCGAGGACGAAAGTCTGACCTTTTCCCGGCTCGACGTTATAAGCCGGCAGGTCGGAACTTTTCTGCACGGCGAGGGCGTTTACCGCCGCCCCGTCGTCGTTTTCATGAAAAAATCCCCCGCCGAGATCGCCGCGTTTTTCGGCGTGATACGCGGAGGATGCTTTTACGTCCCGATAGACGAGGAGATTCCGGCGGCGCGCATCGGCCTGATACTCGAAAACGTCCGCTCTCCGCTCGTTATATGCGACGGACAGACGGTCAGCAAGGCAAGAGAGCTCGACCTGAGGGGCGGCCGCGCCGTCACGCTCGGCGAGATCACCGAAAACGGCGGAACGGACGACGCCGCTCTTGACAAAATATACCGCTCGGCGATAGACACGGACCCCGTTTACGTCGTTTTCACGTCGGGATCGACGGGCGTCCCGAAGGGCGTATGCGCCTGTCACAGGTCGGTCATCGACTATATAGAGCAGCTCTCGGAGACGCTCGGCTTTTCCTCCGACACGGTCTTCGGAAACCAGTCGCCGCTCTATTTCGACGCGTGTCTCAAAGAGCTCATCCCCACGCTCAGATTCGGCGCGACGACGTACCTCATCCCGAAAAGACTTTTCTCGACCCCCGTCGATCTCGTGAAATATCTGAACGAGAACAGGATAAACACGATATGCTGGGTCGTTTCGGCGCTCACAATGATAAGCGCCTTCGACACTTTTTCGGTCGTCAGGCCGGAATATCTACGCACCGTCGCGTTCGGCTCGGAAGTGTTCCCCGTGAAACAGTTCAACAAATGGCGCAGGGCCCTCCCGGAGGCGTCCTTCACCAATCTTTACGGCCCCACGGAGACCACCGGGATGTGCTGTTTCTACAGAGTTGAAAGAGAATTCTCCGAGGACGAATCCATACCGATAGGAAAGCCCTTCCCAAACCGCGAGATAATACTCATGAGGCCGGACGGAACGGTCGCGCACGAGGGCGAGGAGGGCGAGATATGCATCCGCGGCACGGCGCTCACGCTGGGATACTACAACGATCCCGAGAGGACGGACGCCGCCTTCGTGCAGAACCCGCTCAACACCTCGTACCCCGAAAAGATATACAAGACCGGCGACGTCGCAAAATACGGCGCCGACGGCAATCTGATCTTCGTTTCCCGAAAAGATCACCAGATAAAGCACATGGGCCACAGGATAGAGCTCGGCGAGATCGAGATCACCGCCGCGGCGTTCCCCGGAGTCGGATTGTGCGCCTGCGTGTACAGCGCCGCAAAACGGAGGATAACTCTGTTCTTCACGGGCGACGCCGACGCCGCAGAGCTCGGCGAATGGCTCAGATCGCGCCTGCCGAGATATATGATCCCCGGGAAGACCGTAAAACTTGACGAAATGCCGCTCACGCCGAACGGAAAGATCGACCGTGTCGGGCTGAGCGGAACGGAATAGAGGTTTTAATGGAAAAACTGCTTGAAATACTCAGGGATATCCGCCCCGACGTCGACTTTTCGGCGGAAGAAAATCTCATCGGAGACGGAATTCTCGATTCGATGGACATCGTCAATCTCATAACCGGGATCGGCGAGGAATTCGACGTAGTGATAACCGCGAAGGACATCCTGCCGGAAAACTTCAATTCCGCGGGAAAGATCTGCGCGCTCATAGAGAGGCTCCGGGAGGAGGACTGATTTGGCCCTCAATTCCGCCGGGTTCGTCTTTTTTGCCGCGCTCGTCATACTCGTATACTATCTGCTCCCCGAAAAGAGCAGATGGGTCTTTTTGCTTGTTTGCAGCGCGGTTTTCTACGCCTCGGCGGGGATTTTCGGCATAATTTATCCGCTTGCCGTGATAACGGCGACGTACATCTCGGCGCTTTCTCTCGAAAAAATCGCAAAAAAACAGACCGCGTATCTCGGCTCGGAAGGCGCCTCCCTCGGCAAAGAAGAAAAGAAAGCATGTAAAAAAAGGTACGTCCGCCGGCGCAAGGCGGTGGTCCTTATATGCGTTCTGTTTGACGTTTCCGTCCTTGCCGCCGGGAAATACCTCTCCCCCTTCATAGGCGGAGGCATATCGAAATCGGCCGGGCTCGGGCTCATCCTGCCGCTCGGCATCTCGTTCTTCACCCTCCAGGCGATAGGATATCTTGTCGACGTGTACCGCGGCGCCGTCGCGGCCGAGCGGAACTGGTTCCGCTTCGCCCTCTTCGTATCCTTTTTTCCGGCGATCGTACAGGGACCCATCTGCCGTTTCGGAGAGCTCGGAAAGGAGCTTTGCGCCCCTCACCCGTTTGACGAGAAAGCCCTTTTCCGCGGCGTGACGCGCATGCTCTGGGGCTTTTTCAAAAAGATGGTCGTCGCCGACCGGATAGGGGCGGCAGTCTCGACCGTTGCCGGATCCTCCGGGCTTCGCGGCGCGTACGTTCTCGTTCTTCTGCTGTTCTATACGGTACAGCTCTACGCCGATTTCACGGGAGGGATAGATATCGCAATCGGATTTTCCGAGACGCTCGGAATCAGGCTCCCGGAAAACTTCAATCTGCCGTATCTCTCGGGCTCGCTCAAGGAATACTGGCGCAGATGGCACATAACCATGTGCTCGTGGTTCAGAGATTACGTGTTTTACCCCGTATCGACCTCCGCCGCCGTCGGAAAGATAACGGCGCTCGCCAAGTCAAAGCTCGGCAAAAAGGCCGGCCGGCGCGTCCCGCTTTATATCGCTTCATTCGCCGCGTGGTTCCTCACCGGCGTATGGCACGGGGCGGGCGCGAATTTCATCGTCTGGGGGCTCCTCAACTGGCTCGTGCTTATGGTTTCCGAGGAGCTCGAGCCGCTCTACGCGCGTTTCGGAAACAGGTTCGGCTTTACCGGCTCCGCCCCTTACAGGGCGTTCACCGTTATCCGCACGTTTGCGCTCGTATGCGTGCTAAATCTCTTTGACTGCTTCCCGAAGGTCGGCGACACCCTCGGCGCGCTTTTTTCGCTTTTTTCCGTCAGAAACGCCGGCGTGCTCTTTGACGGTTCTCTCATGAATCTCGGACTGACCGGGACCGACTACGTCCTGCTCGCCGTCGGGATCGCGCTCATGATCGCCGTCGCGGCCGTCGGAAAAAAGCACGACCTGCGCGACGCGATATATTCAAAGCCGTACGCCGTCAGGCTCGCGGCGATCGTATGTCTCGCCGCCGCCGTCGTGATTTTCGGCGCTTACGGCATCGGCTACGACGCCTCGTCCTTCATATACAACAGGTTCTGAACGATGGAAAAAAAGGGATCGAAAAAATATGCGGTTCTCAGGATCGCCGCGGCGGTGATCGTCCTCACGGCGGTCTTCGCTGCCGCCCAGCGGCTCCTCACGCCGAAATATTACGACGGGGTAGTCGAGGGCGCTTTCGTGTCGGAATACTACCTGGAAGAAAAGGATCACGACGTGATATTCGTCGGCGACTGCGAGGTCTACGAAAACTTTTCCCCCGCCGTGCTCTGGCGTGAATTCGGAATCAACTCGTATATCCGCGGGAGCGCGGAGCAGTATATCTGGCAGTCTTATTATCTGCTCGAGGACACCTTCCGTTACGAAACGCCGGATGTCGTCGTTTTCAACGTCCAGTCGCTTCAGTTCGGCGAATCGCAGAACGAGGCGTACAACAGGATGTCGATCGAGGGGATGAGATGGTCCTCCTCAAAGATCGGCGCGATCCGCGCGTCCATGCTTGACGGCGAGTCCTTCGCCTCCTACGTCTTCCCGATACTGAGATACCACGACAGGTGGAGCGACTTGAAATCGACGGACTTCACGTATTTCTTCGGCTCGCGCGAGCCCGTGACGCATAACGGATATTATATGCGCGCCGACGTCAGGCCGGCGAAGGACGTCCCCGACGGAAAGCCCCTCGCAAACTACTCTTTCAGCGACAAGTCGTGGGATTATCTCGACAGGATACGCCTGATTTGCGAAAAGAAAGGCGCGGAGCTCGTCCTGATCAAGGCGCCGAGTCTCTGGCCGTACTGGTACGACGAATGGGACGGACAGGTCTCGGAATACGCCTCGGAACACGGGCTTGAATATATCAATTTTCTCTTGATACAGGATGAAACGGGCATTGACTACGACACTGACACCTACGATGGGGGGCTGCACATGAATCTGAGCGGAGCCGAAAAGCTTGCCCGCTTCATGGGGAAATATCTGACCGAAAAGCACGGCCTCGCCGACAGGCGCGGGGAAGAGCGTCTGTCCGGTATATGGGAAGAAAAACTATCGCGATACGACGCCGAGGCGGCGCGTCAAAGGAACGAACTGAAAGACTTAGAACCGACGGAAGAAGAGAAGTAAGATGTGCGGAATATGCGGAATGACGGACCTTGCCGGCCCGGCCGACCTCTCCGCGGCGGCCGCCGCGAAAATGCTCGGCGCAATATCTCACAGAGGCCCGGACGGGGAGCGCACTGCGCAGCTCGGCAGGGTCACCTTCGCCTTCAACAGACTGAGTTTCATCGACCTCGAGGGGGGCATGCAGCCCATCTCGAACGAAGACGGAACGGTATATATGATATGCAACGGGGAGATATTCAATCACCCCGAGCTCCGGCGCGGCCTTGAACTGCTCGGGCACGTTTTCCGCACGAAAACCGACGTCGAGGTTATACTCCATCTTTACGAAGAATACGGCGACGATTTTCCCAAGCGTCTCAACGGCCAGTTCGCGATCGCCCTCTACGACAAAAAGAAAGAAAAGCTCATCCTCGTCCGCGACGGGATGGGTATCTCGCCGCTTTTCTGGGCGAAGATAGGCGGCGCCGTCGTCTTTGCGTCGGAGTGCAAGGCGATACTGCAGTATCCCGGAGCCCCGAGAAAACTGAACTTAAAGGCGCTCGACCAGCTCATGAACTTCCCGGGAGTAGTGTCTCCCGAGACGTTTTTCGACGGCATAAAGGCGCTCCGCCCCGGGCACGAGCTGATAATATCGGACGGCTCGGTCACCGAGCGCGAGTACTGGGACCTCGCCTTCCCCGGCGAAGAGGAGGACAAAGGGGCGGAATATTACGCCGAAACTCTCCGCGAACTCATCAAAAAATCCATCTCCCGGCGGCTCGCCGCCGACGTTCCGGTCGGCTTTTACGTCTCGGGAGGGCTCGACAGCTCCGTCGTCGCCTGCTTTATCGGCAAATATCTGCTCGACAGTTATTATTCTTTTTCGGCAGAGATCGGCGCCGGCGAGCTCGACGAGAGCGCTTTCCAGGGCATAGTGCGCGACGCCGTGCGCTCGGAACATTACAGCGTGAAAGTTGACGACGGCGCGATCATCGACCGTCTTCCGGACGTTGTATATCAGGCGGAGTCGGCCGTAAAGGAGAGCTATGACGTCGCCGCGTTCATGCTTTCGGAGCTCGTCCACCGGACGCCCGCAAAGGCGGTCCTCACGGGACAGGGATCGGACGAGATATTCTTCGGATACGTCGGATACATGGTCGATCTCTTCCGCAATATGCGCAAAGACACGATGACGAAAGAAGAGCTCGTGATCAACGAGAGACTGTGGGGCGACCCTTATTTCCGTTACGAGCGCGACCACGCGGCTCTGCGCGCCGTCCACGGCGAGATCTACTCCCGCGAGCTTATGGCGGCGATCGGCGGCTTTTCTGCTTTGAACGAGAGCCCAGTCGACGTCGGGCGGCTCAGGGGGCTGAGCGACGGCAAAAGGAGATCGTATATCGACTGCAAGCTCCGCCTCGGCGATCACCTCCTCGGAGAGCACGGCGACAGGATGTTCTTTGCACATTCCGTCGAGGGGCGTCATCCCTTTCTCGACCCCGAACTGATAAGCTTCGCCCTGACGGTTCCCGACAAATACAAGCTGAACGGAACGAACGAAAAATATATACTTAAAAAGGCCGCGGAGGGCATAGTTCCCGACGCGATACTGAAAAGAAAAAAGTTCCCGTTCCAGGCGCCGGGCGCCGCCTCGCTCCTGAAAAACGGGGGAAACGGGCTGATTGACGGCTCGCTGATAAAGAAATACGGGATCTTCGACCCAAAAAAGATCGAGGAACTCAGAAAAATATACGCCGCGCCCGGCTTCCGGCTTATGGGCGCGTACGAGATCGACTATCTCATGATAGCCGCGACAACGACGGTACTTTGTGAGAAATATCGCCTTTCGGTATGAAAAAAACGTCAGCAACCGAAAAAAGCGGCGCGGGAGGGTTCCTCGCCGTCAATATCCTGCTTATCGCGGTGATCGCGCTTGAGATCGCCGCTTTCGGTTTGCTTCTGTCAGGCCTTTTGTCAAAAGGAGATTCCGCCGGTGGCTTCCCGGCCCTCGGTGTCTTGTCTGCCGCCGCAGTGGTCACGGGGATCGCCTCTCTCGTTCTGCTCCTGCCCGGAGCCGCGCAGAATAAGGATGCAGCGGGCGGCCCGAAATTCCCCGCCGCAAACATCCTGCTCGTTTCGCTGATCGCGCTTGAGATTGCCGCGCTCTGTATGATCCTGCCCGGCGTCCTGCACAGGAAGGGTTCCGCGGGCGGCGCGCCCGTCATATCCGGCGCGCGGGATATCTCGATCTCCGTCGGCGACGCGGTTTCGTACCGCTCGGGAGTCAGCGCGCGCGACGCCACGGGCGCGGAGCTTCCGCTCGAGATAGACGTCAGCGCCGTCAACGCGGGGATCCCGGGGAGATATCCCGTCGTTTACAGCGCTACCGACGGCTCGGGCAAAAACACCAGCGTAAGGGTATATCTGAACGTCTCGGCGGCGACGGAGAGCTGCTCCGGCGCCGTGAGCTCCGACGCGCCGGCCTCAACGCCGGAAACATCCGACACCCCGCCCGAAACGGATGAACCGCAGACCACGGACGCCCCGCCCGAAACGGAAGAGTCAATTACGGAGACCTCGGCCCCGCCCGACACCGACGTACCCGAGCCGGTGAACGAGTTCAAAGAAAAGCTCGACAACATCGGCCGGAACATACTAGAAAGCATACTGACCGACGAAATGACTACGCGCGAAAAGGCCGAGGCGATATTCCTGTACGTCAACCACAGGATGAAATACGTCTCGACCTCCGACAAATCCGACTGGATAAAGGCCGCTTACACCGGATATACCCAGAAAAAGGGCGACTGCTTCAATTATTTTGCCCTGTCGAAGGAGCTTCTCACCCTCGCGGGCATCCCGAACATCGACCTGAAGCGCTACGAAGGGAATTCCGACCACTACTGGCAGCTTGTCAACGTCGGCGACGGATGGTATCACTTCGACGCCTGTCCGCATCCCAGACAATGCCCGTTCAGGTGCTTCCTCAGGACGGAGGCGGAGGTCGCCGAATATTCGGAAAAATGCACCCCCTGGAGAAAGAATTACTACGTTTACGATCACAGTCTGATAGACGTTTACGTCGAGGGCTCGCCCGTTGAAACGGAGAC
>JAGABQ010000115.1:0-7144 GCA_017614495.1 Clostridia bacterium | reverse complement strand
GCCCGCGTGAGCAACTCACGCGGGCGGGGCTTTATCATATCAGACATATAAGGTCATTCGTATTCTATCGTGGAAACGGGCTTTTCCGAGATGTCCCAGAGGACGCGGTTTACGCCCGGAACGGTAGAAATAACGCGGTCGCGTATCGCGGTAAGGGTCGCGAAAGGTATCTCCGGCACGGTCGCCGTCACGGCGTCTACGGTATTCACGGCACGGATGATCACCGCCCAGCCCATATAGCGCTTGCCGTCCTTTATTCCGGTCGATTTGAAATCCAGGATCGTGCAGAAATACTGCCACGGCCTTTCGGGTAGTTTCTCGATCTCCTCGCGGACGATGGCGTCCGCTTCGCGAAGAGAATCAAGACGGTCGCGGGTGATGGCTCCGACGCACCGGACGCCGAGACCGGGGCCGGGGAACGGCTGACGGTAGACCATGCCGTCCGGAAGTCCGAGCGCCTTGCCGACGACCCGCACCTCATCCTTGTAGAGGAGTTTTACGGGCTCTACAAGCTCGAAATTGAGGTCTGCGGGGAGGCCGCCGACGTTGTGATGCGCCTTTACTCCGTGACTTTCGAGGATGTCCGGGTAAATCGTACCCTGCCCCAGGAACCTGATCCCGTCGAGTTTTCTCGCTTCCTCGGCAAATACGTCGATGAACTCTTTCCCGATGATCTTTCTTTTCTGCTCGGGATCCGAAACTCCGGCAAGCTTGTCAAGGAATCTGTCAACTGCGTCAACGTATATAAGGTCGGCGCCGAGCTGCTCCCTGAACACCGAGATGACCTGTTCCGGTTCACCCTTGCGAAGAAGGCCGTGATTTACGTGGACGCAGGTGAGCTGCTTCCCTATCGCCTTGATCAGAAGAGCGGCGACAACCGAGCTGTCCACCCCGCCCGAAAGGGCGAGAAGGACGCGCCCGTCGCCTATCTGTGCGCGCAGCGCCTTTATCTGTTCTCCGATGAATGCCTCAGCAAGCTCGGGAGTTGTGATTCGCTTCATATCCGCGGGTCTGACGTTTCCGTTCTCCATCTGTTTCACCTCAATCGATAAACTTTACGGCGGTTCCGTAGGCCATGACCTCGGCGGCGCCCTGAGTGATTGCGGACGTAGTGTACCTGACTCCCACGACGGCGTCGGCACCCTGGCGCGACGCGTCGTCGATAAGTCTGCCGGTCGCTATCTGACGCGCTTTGTCGAGCATATCTGTGTACGCCCTGAGTTCTCCGCCCACGAGGTTTTTCAGGCTTGCGCCGATATCGCTTCCGATGTGCTTCGCCTGTACCGTGCTGCCCTTTACAAGGCCGATTATCTGAAGTTTTTTGCCTTCGATCTGTTCCGTTGTTGTGATTATCATTTTCTTCCCTCCGGTTTGTTTTTTCAGTTTGTGTAGTTGTCGAAATAACCCTGAACGAGCACGACGGGAGTGCCCTTGTCTCCCGAGCCGCTCGTGAGATCACAGAGCGAGCCGATGAGATCGGTGAGCTGACGCGGGGTCGTACCCTGAGAGGCCATATTGCCCTTCAGATCCCCGTCCTTTTTGCGTATAGACGCGAAAATCGCTTCCTTAAGGGCGTCGCCGCTGAGGTCGCTGAAATCGTTGTCGGCGAGGTATTTCAGCTTGAGCTCGTTCGGCGTACCGACGAGTCCCGGCGTGAATGCGGGAGACACGACCGGGTCGGCGAGCTCCCATATCTTGCCCTGAGGATCCTTGAACGCTCCGTCGCCGTAGACCATAACCTCGACGCGCTTTCCGGTCCTTTCAAAAATCTTTTCACGGATGCCGAAAATGAGCGGCTCCGCGTCCCGCGGGAAGAGCTTTATCTTTTCCTCTGTAGATTTGTTCGAGCCGAGAAGACCGTATTTTTCGTTATATCCGCTGCCGTTTACCGGGGACGTCAGGATGTCGTCGAGACTGACGACGGTTTTGGCGCCGGCGGCCTTGAGAATTCGTTTTGTGCGAGCGCGGGTGTGGATGTCGCAATTTATGACCGTGTCGGTATATTCAAGTATCGTCTGAGCGCGGTTTGAGAAAACTATCTCCGCCTCGGCGCCCTCGCTCTTTATCAGCTCGTCGTAATAGGCGACGTAGTCGACGCCGGTGGATTCATGGACTCCGTAACCGAAAAGATCGCGGTACTTTTCGAGCGACAGGACGTCGGAATACGGATTTACGCCAGAGGCGTCGAGCGCGTCAAGCGAAATGAGCGCGTTTCCGACCTCATCCGAAGGATAGCTCAGCATGAGCACGATCTTTTCGCATCCGCGCGAAATGCCCTTCAGACAAATCGCAAAGCGGTTTCTGGAAAGGATCGGGAAAATAACTCCGACCGTCTTTCCGCCGGTCTTGCTCCTCACGTCGGCGGCTATGTCGTCGACCGATGCGTAGTTCCCCTGCGCCCTCGCGACGACGGACTCGGTGACGGAAATAACGTCCCTGTCACGGATCTCAAAACCTTCGTTCGCCGAGGCTTTGAGCACCGATTCTGTGACGATCTCAGCGAGGTCGTCCCCCTGTCTTATAATCGGGCAGCGTATCCCGCGGGATACCGTTCCGACACATCTTTCTTTCATGACAATCTCCTTTTTGGTCGTTTAATCGGCGTTGAGCAGTTCTTTGTATACGCAGTCCCTTACGACCGGGTGCACGTCGCGGAATGCCTGCGGGCAGGCGAGTACGCTTTGCGTATATACCGCGGCGATCTCGTTCACCTCATCCATCATGACGTACGAGCCCGCGGCGCCGTCCCATCCGAACTCGTTCATAAGCGCCGGACGTCTTTCATCGGTGAAAATTCTGACTCCGAGACCGTATCCGTATTCGGGTTTGCCGGCTCTGTAGGTTGCGAGTGCCTTTTCACAAAGCCGGTTTTCGTGCCACATGGCTACCGTGCGCTTGTCAAGTATTTCTCCCCTGACGACCGCGTCGGCAAATTTCATGTAAGCGTCGCAAGTCCCGACGAGCCCAGCCCCGCCGGAATCGTATTCCGGAGACGGCACGTAGTTCCCGTAATGATTGACCTCGCACGGGGTCGGTTTTTCGTCAAAGGTGAAATGGGCGTCCCATTCGAAGGCGAGCCTCGAGGGATCGGATATCTCTTCTCTGTGATACGCCATGTCGGCAATACCAAGAGGCCTTATGATCAGATCTTTTACGTAATCCCGGAATCTGACCCCGATCGCCTCCTCGGCGACGGCCGCCGCGACGTCGAGACAGAGACTGTAAAGATAATCAGTCCCCGGCTCGAACAAAAGCGGCTTTTCGGATATCGCGCGAACTATCTGCCGGGTCGTCGCCCTTCCGCTGCGTCTTTTGTTTTCCCCTGTTATGTACGGCGAGCAAACGTCGTAGTCAAGACCGCCCTGCATCGACAGAACGTGCCTCAGGGTCATTTTCCGGCGGCAAGGCAGGAGCTCGCCGTCGCGGATCACCTTCATTTCACCGTATTCCGGCAGGTATTTCGAGACGGGATCGTCAAGCCCGAGTTTCCCCTCCTCGATAAGTTTCATTATCGCGCAGGTGGTGACGGCCTTTGTCATCGAATAAAGGGTATAGACCGTGTTCCGGGATGTTTTTCTCTCAAGTTTTTCATCGTCATACCCGTAGCATCCGCGAAAAACGTTCTCCCCGTGGTAATAAACCGAAAGCTCGCATCCGGGGATGATTCCTTCGGCCGTAAGGGAATCGAGCAGACCGCGGATCTTTTTGAATCCGCTCATATCAGATATCCGACACCGTCACGACGTTTTTCATGGTGAGGTCGCTCACCGAACCGTACTGAAGCAGAAGAGGCATCATCTTTCCGGTATAGTTCTCCGTCCTCACGTTCTCGATCGTCATCCCGTCGACCGTCGAGGCGTTGCCGATATAAAACGTCTCGGCGGGGGTGGTCTTCTCTATTCTCGTGACGTTTTTCACCGTTAAATTCCTGACTTTTGTCTCCGACTCGATATAAATGAACGGGAAAACGAAAGAATCGGGATACGGATATACGGTGCGCTCCGCCTTTGACGCTCTGACGCCGTCAATGGTGATATTCTCCGCCACTCCCTCTGTCTCGGCTTCGTAAAACTTTGTGATACCTACACAGTACTGATAGTAGCTGCCGCTTATGTTCTTTATCGAAACGTTTCTTACCGACTTTGTGCAGCAGAGTATTCTGACGGCGCTGTGGCAATTTTCGGCGCTTATGCCGTCGACGTCGATATCGCATATATCCCCGTATGAGCCCTCATCTGCGTTCAGGGCGACAAGATCGTCGTAAACTGTGCCCTCAAGGTTGAAAATCCTTCCTCTCGCACAGTTCCCGCAGAGATGGACGCCGTCCATGCAGATCGTCTCGGGGTTCCCGAGATTGTAGTCGAATTTTATATTCTCCACCGAAAAATCCTTCACGTTGTCAAGAGTGATTCCGAAGTTCGTCGGATCCTTGACCGTAACGTCACGGACCTTCAGTCCAGTAACATTGTAAAACAGTATCGCGTGGCCGTTATAATTCGGGTCGGAAAAATTGCCGGTGACGAGGGGATTGGGTCTCTGATTCATATTGTTTCCGTCCCATATTCCTCCGACTAACTCCACGTTTCTGCTTGAAGATTCCGGAGAATATACGTCGATATACGTTGAAAAGCCGGCAAAAGGACCGCGCCGTTCACAAACGTCTCTTGTCAGTCTGTTCATAAGCATGAGGCAGTTTGAGTCGTCGGCAAGCCTCACCGTCGCGTCCTTCGGAAGAACAAGTCTGAAATCCGACGGGAGCGTGATAGTACGTGATATCAAATAGCATTTCCCGGGTTTCGGCAGTATCAATTCTCCGTCAGAGCCGTCGATCAGGCCCTGAATCGCCTCCGTATCGTCGTGAATCCCGTCTCCGTACAGAACATATTTTTTGTCTTTCATAATCAGATAAGCACACCTTTCTTTACTATTACGTTTGCGTACAGAGCGCGCTCGCCTGTCGCCACTACGGCGTACGCCTTCGCCGCGCGATCGTAAAACGCGAACCGTTCTGTCTTGCCGAAACGCGCGCGTCCGGGCTCGCGCTCCTCCGCAATTCTTTTATATTCGTCCCATATCGGAGTCTCAACGTTCTCTCCGGGCGTGACCTCCATAAGTATAAGGTTCTCGCTCACGTGGGTATCGAGCGGGAGAAGCGAGAGTACGGCGTCGAGTATCTCCGCCCCGCCGTGCCCGTCGGCGCGTACCGTTCGGCTGTTGACCGATTCGGACGGAAAGTTGCCGTCGCCTATCACGATCTCGTCGCCGTGGCCCATTTCATCAAGTATTTTGAGAAGTTCCGGGGATATCACCGGTGGTATGTTTTTAAGCATGATTCGTCCTCCGCCGCAGGCAGTTTTTTGTGCTTTTATTATACCACATTCCGAAGAAAAAATCACCCTCCGGAGCTCTCCGGAGAGTGTTTTTTGTGATAATTCGGTTTTCAGGTGTCTTCTGGATTTTTAACGGTATTCATTCAGCGCTCTGAAAACGCCCTCGACCGCCTCGGTTATCTCGAGCGTCTCGCCGCGGTAAACCGTGATCCCCGAGGGATCTCCGACGGGCGGCCCGTAAAGCTGCGGCTCGTGTCCGCCCGCCGGCAGCACCGTGAGGCGGGCGTCGCCTCCGTTTGAGTTGACGATACCGACGAACCGTTTCGTGACGTCGACCGACACGACGATGTCGTCCGCGCACTGCCAGAAACGGACCGGAACGGGATAGTTTTTCGTTTTTTCGTTCGTCATGGGATTGAACGGGGCGATCCTGCTCTCGTCATACACGCCGTCTTTCAGCGAATACATTTTCTCGAGAGCGATCTTCGGCAGGCCGTCGGACCAGGGATGAAGGAAAATCTCGTTGTATGTGTCGAGCACGGGGCAGAAACCCGTCTGAACAAGCAGCGGGATTCTTCCGCTCAGCACGACGTTCGTCGAAGATATGCCCCCCATGGAGGCGCCGTGTATCAGCGCCTCTTTTTTCAGGTTGTAATGCGAAACGCACCATTCGTATCCCGAAACGTACGCGTCGACGGCGAGCGGCGCGCCGATGTTGTTGAACCGGTCTATACCGTACTTGCCGCTGTACTCAGCCGGAAGGCCCGCCATGTCCATGACGGCAAAGCCGTTTGCAAGCAGATATTTGGTCAGCACCTGATAACACACCTGAGAGTCGTCCGTTTCGACCGTACCTCCCGCCCCGTGACACGAAATGACGAGTCTCGACGGCTCACCCGTTTCGGAATACGATTCCGGGAGAATGATTATCCCCTCGTCGGTATAGTTTTCAAATCTGTCCTCATACGGTACCTTGCACGAAACGTCGCAAAAAAACGTGATGATGTCTTTCATTCGGGTTTTACCTTTCAGTTCCGGTTATTTTTTTTGTCCCGCGGCGGGCTTCAAAGCCCTCCGCCCGCGATTATTCCGTTTATTTTTTCCCTAAGTTCAAGAATATAATCCGGGTTTTTCGGATAGCTGTCAAATGTCACGGCGCCCCCGGCGAGCCCGTCGATCAGCCCGATAACCTTTTCCCTTCCGATCACCTTTTCACACAGCGCGAGCGCCGACATATCCTGTATCGCCTCGTAAAACACGTAAAGCCGGGTCGAGGGGAGAGGTTCGCCGCCGTTGCCCGGATATACCGAAAAGGCGTCTCCGCTCGGGACCTGCCCGTCGCCGGACTGTGTCAGATACGGGTTGATAAGCCGCCTCGACCCCATACTGTAATAGAAATCGTATCCCCACTGCAGAAATCCGGATATGCCGAATTTATAAAGCTGCACGCCGAGGATCCTGTTTCTGAAAGCCGGATAGGCGATAAAGCGGTTCCCGACCTTGTTCCACTGACCGCAGCAATAGTAGGCCCAGCGTTCTTTTATGTCCTCACCGAGAAACGGCTCAATGTGATCCGTCGACGGCACGGGGGTCTTTACTATCCCTTTTTTGAAAAAGTCCACCGATGACAGAGCGTCGATGACAACGCATCCCGAAAGGAACGGCTCAACGACGGACTTCGCTTTCAGATAGTTTTCAAGATGCTCCGCAGACGGCTCGTCTGATATATGAAAACGGCAGTTGCCGAGTATCCCCTCGCGCTTCAGGAAGGAAACGAGCTCGGGCAGGAAGGCCGCGAGGAAACGTGGGTATTC
>JAGABQ010000114.1:0-4260 GCA_017614495.1 Clostridia bacterium | reverse complement strand
ATTAAAAGTCACACCCCGCTCATTACGTGATATTGACAAACGCCCTGCGCGGTAATATAATACACGGAACTTTTGTCGCCCGCCCAGA
This sequence comes from Clostridia bacterium, assembly GCA_017614495.1. Taxonomy (GTDB): domain Bacteria; phylum Bacillota; class Clostridia; order Oscillospirales; family CAG-272; genus Colimorpha_A. Next base: position 4,172 of record JAGABQ010000114.1, on the reverse strand, counting down.
AATCGGGCAAAAGGAGGAAAAAACATGGACTACAAAAAATACTGACCGTCCAGGACATCTCCTGCGTCGGGCAGTGCTCGCTCACCGTGGCGCTTCCCATCCTTTCCGCCGCGGGCCACGAAACTGCGATACTTCCCTCGGCCGTCCTTTCGACGCATACCGCGGGATTCAAGGGATACACCTTCCGCGATCTCACGGAGGATATTCCGAAAATTGCCGCTCACTGGGAAAAGGAGGGCATACGTTTCGACGGCGTATACACGGGTTATCTCGGCAGCGCGGAACAGATAAAAATGGTCCTCGACATCTTCGCAACCCTCGGGAAAGAGGGCTTCACGACCTTCGTCGACCCCGCGATGGCGGACAACGGAAAACTCTATCCCGGATTTGACCTCGCCTTCGTCGACGAAATGAAAAAGCTCACGTTCTCGGCCGATATAATCCTGCCGAACATAACCGAGGCGTCCTTCCTCACGGGGATGGAGTACCGCGAGACCTACGGCGAGGACTATATCGCGGGGCTCCTCGGCGCCCTGCGCGAAAACGGAGCCAAGACCGTCGTCCTGACCGGCGTGAGCTACGAGCCGAAAACGACCGGCGTCGTCGTGCTCGAAGGAGACGTCACGAGATATTACAGACACAAGCGCATCCCCAAGGGCAGCCACGGCACGGGCGACGTATACTCGTCGGCCTTCGTCGGCGCCTATATGTCGGGAAAGGACGTGTACGATTCTGCGGCGATCGCCGCCGACTACACCGTCCGCTGCATAGAGCTGACACAGGAAGACCCCGACCACTGGTACGGCGCGAAGTTCGAGCCCGAACTGCCGTACTATATCTCGAGAATAAAGGGATAAGACCCTGATGTGAGGAAAACCTTCCAACGAAAATCCCGGTCCTGCACGACAGGACCGGGATTTCTTTACACAAGGGAACCCGGCAGAGGCAGGGCGGGAAAAGCAAAAAAGCCACGCCGTACGGCGTGGCTTTTTATGGAGCTGCTAGTCAGAGTCGAACTGACGACCTCATCCTTACCAAGGATGCGCTCTACCAACTGAGCTATAGCAGCATCCGCGGAACGGCGTAATTATACCACGGCGTCCGCGTTCTGTCAAGTGATAAGTTTATTTTTTTATTCCGGGCGGGTCGATATTGAAAAATTCGCCCGTGTCCGTCATGCCGATCAGCTTCTCGTGAGACGGGAGCTGCTCGTTGTCGTACGTCCCGAAGCCGTAGAAATACTGCTTTCTGATCTTGTGCTTTTCGTCCTCAAAAACCTTGTGCGAGACCATCGAACAGTCGTAGAACGCCATGCCGCAAGGGAAATCGTGGTTGTTCAGGGCGTCGAACACCGCGCCCGTCGAGCTGTCGTCGTAGGTGTTGAAATGACAGCGGTAGAACGAGATGCTGTCGACGAATTTGAAATGCGCCGCGACCGAGCGCTTTGTCTTAGCCGTGTCAAAGCGGCAGTCGGTGACGACGGTGAGCCACGTGTCGTTGAAAACGTTGTACGTCCCGTCGAAGGATATGCATGTCGTTTCGTCGAGCGAGGCGAACACCCCGACAGACTCGAAGCGGTTGTATATGTTGTAGTTCCCCGTAGGAGCGACGCCGGCGAGGACGACGATGCCCGTGTCGGTGAAGCCGTGGACCATCACGTTGTGAAACCAGCACCCCGTGAAGGAATGGAGATATATGCCGACCGCGGCGCGCTGAGCGCAGTCGACGTGTATCCCGGCGATCTCGCAGTCCGAGATCCTGCCGTTGAGCCGTATGACGGGGCCGATCCCGGCCGCCGCCCTTATCGTCGTCGAGGCCTTTACGCTGAAGGCGAAGCCGCCGCCGTCGCCGACGAGCTTTATCCCCTGGCGGGACGAGATCTTCTCGCCTGCGTCGCCGTCGCCGACCTCGATCGTTTTTGTGACGCAGTACACCCCGCCCGGGAAGTTGAGCACTCCTCCCGCAGGCGGGAGGGCGTTTATCGCCGACTGTATCGCCGCCGTGTCGTCGTGCTCTCCGTCGCCCCTCGCGCCGAACCACCTGACGTTCAGCCGGTTGGGCTCGCAGCTCCTTATAAAGCGTCCGGGCGCCGCGCCCGCCACGACGGTGCCGCCGTCGGGGGTATCGTCGGATTCGCGTTCGTACCAGAACACGCCGCCTCCGCCGTCGTTTTTGCCGTAATATCCCTTTACGACGACTATCGCGCCGTCGCTTTCCGGGACGAGCGAAACCAGCCCGTCCATGCTGTCAACAGTATAGCCCGTATTCATGTCCTTCCCTCTTTCCGGTTTTATCTGTCGGCGTACTCCGCGCCCTTTGATATCATTATTTCCCTGACGTCAGCACCGTCGATCCCGTGCGACGTACAGCCGCGCGTGAGCGCGAGCGCGGCTCCGATGCCGGCTGCCTCGCCCGACGAGCGCGCCGACTGCTGAACCCTCACGCTGCTCTGAGCCATAAAGTCCGCCCCGAGGCATCTCCCCGCGACGAACAGATTGTCAAAGCCCTTAACGACGAGCGTCCCGAAGGGTATCTCGTACCACTTTTTCCCGTCGGAACAGGTCGTCTCGGGGTGGTCGGGCATTCCGCCGTGGACGTCGACGGGATAGTCCGTCTGGCAGAACATATCGGGGAACTTTCTCCGCGAAAAGATGTCCTCCGCCGTGAGCACGCGGTCGGTGACGACGTTGCGGCTCTCCCTCACGCCGACGACCGACGCGATCTTTGAAATATACGCGTTCCCGAAGCCGCGCAGGTATTTCCTGTAAAACAGGAGCTGTCTCAGTATATGGCGCTTGCCCTCGACCTGTATCCGCGAGGCAAATTCGGGGTCGGTGGCGTCCGTCCCGCAGGGGAACTCGGGGTTGTTGAAGGCGACCGCCCCCGGCCTGCCGGGCATATAAAACCCCTGCCAGTACGTCTTGTCGCCCTCGTCGAGGTCGCCCGCCGCGATCGCTCTGTCGAAAATATCGGAAAACGTCCATTTCCCGTCCTTGGTGACGGCGAGATAGAGCTTTCCGCCGCGGCATATCGCCACCCTGTCGGTGCCGGAGCGCTCGATCTCCTCTTTTATCTGCTCGCCGAAGCGGTCGAAATCCACCCCCGCGACGGTGTATCTCAGCGAGACCGACTGGTTTTTGCCGCTGTTCCCGTATCCGCTCGTGTATCCGGCGCCGGCTCTTACGCACACGTCGGCGTCGCCGGTGCAGTCGATGAACGCCCCGCCGCGTACGAGGCCGAGCCCGCGCTTGTTCGCCACGGCGACGGCCGTCACCCTGCCGCCCTCTGTCACCGCGCCGACGATGAAGGTGTGATAAAGGAACCTCACCCCCGCCCCGGCGCATAACTCCTCGAGGATTATCTCCATGAGCTCGGGGTCAAAGTTCATATAGCTGTCGGCGCAGCCGCCTATTTCTCTCAGCCGCTCGCCCACCTCGCGGCTCACGTACGAGCAGCGCGGATTTGACGGTATCCCGGTATAGCTTACCGGGGTGACGAGGCCGTTCGTCTGCGAGCCGCCGAGCGAGCCGGTCTGCTCGACTATGAGCACGTCCCGCCCGAGGTCGGCCGCCGCCTTCGCCGCGTACGCGCCCGCCGTGCCTCCGCCGCAGACGACGATCTCCGCCTCAGCAAAGACGGGAAGCGATGAATAATCCATTCCGGACACCCCCATTCGTTTTCGCCTTATATTGTACCACATTTTTCGCTCTGTGTCTTTATCATTTTGACGCAGATTTTTTAGCTATCGAAAACCCCGGCACAAAAGCGCCGGGTAAATCCTGCCTTTCCCTCAAGGTAAGCCGAGAAAAAACAGCCTCCCTTGTGTAAAGGGAGGTGGCACGCGAAGCGTGACGGAGGGATTGTTTTCAGTAAATCATTTCTTTTACAATCCCCCAGTCAGCCGTTCGGCTGACAGCCCCCTTTACACAAGGGGGCCTATCTTAGGCGTACGCTTTGCCAACAATATTTCGCTTTCTTAAAAACTAAACTGAACGATAACTTGCCTTCCCCTCGAGGGGTAGGCGTGAACCCCAAAGCTCGCTCTGCTCGCTTCGAGGACCCCGCCACGGGGGACCGCTTGCGGTGGAGGGATTGTCTCAGCAAATCTATCGTTTTACAATCCCTCAGTCAGCCGTTCGGCTGACAGCTCCCTTTACACAAGGGAGCCTTAT
>JAGABQ010000113.1:0-4240 GCA_017614495.1 Clostridia bacterium | reverse complement strand
GGATTTGATTCCATCGAGTGCGAAGTGCTCGATTTCATCTGAGGGCTTCGCCCGAAGATTTCACCGAGGCAAAGCCTCGATTTCACTTATCATACGATTTTGCGTTTGAATATGGGCTGTTCGGCTGCGGTAAAAAACGTGTTTTAGTCAAATCCGTTATCATTATTCGCACCAAATACAGCCGGACGGGAAAATCCCGTCCGGCTGTATTTTATATATGTGATTGAATTTGAGTCGGATATGATACTGCCATGTGGCGGGGGTCTGTCCTGCTGGGCAATGTCAAAGCCGCAGCCGTTGCCTTAATCCGATTCAACCGAGGGAATCAGAGCCTGAAGTTTTCCTGCCAGCTCATTGAATTCTTCTTCCTTCATCGTGAGGACGTCGGTATATCCTTTTGCGGCGGAGGGCATGCTGTCCTTCGCGTTAAGGACAACGTAAAACTCGCCGCTGAAAACTTCCTCTTCACCGCTCTTGACGGAATTGACCGTGAAGCGGGCGCGGGACGAGGAAACCTCGAGGGTTCCCTTTATCTCAATGGGTGTGTTGTTTGCGTAAACGACCGCGGTGTAGGCGTTGGTCTCTCTGTTATACGAGATATTGCCGAGCTCCACGGTTACCGTGGTATTGCCTTCTTTTCTTGTTACGTTGACAACCGCTTTGTACTCCTGCTTCGTGTCGGCTTTTATTTCATACGAGATGGAATAATAACCGCCTTCGTACTCAAGAGAGGCGGATCTCACGTCGCCTTCGAGCGAGATCTCAACCTTGGCAAAGTCGTTTCCGGAGGAATCTTTAACGATAAACGAGGCGCTGCGGACAATCTTTTTGCCCGAAACGTGGACTTCGCCTTCCAGTTGGTATCCTTTGAACTTTTCGGTGTATTCATCAGCGAAAGACTGGATCTGCTCGTCGGTGACACTGTAAAGATCCTCGATTTTCATCTTGCCCATCTGTTTGATAATTTCACCGAAGTTCTCTTCGATGAAGCTGCGGAGTTTTTTGTCTTTGCTGAATTCGCCGTAAAGCTGCTTCAGGATTTCGGTCGCGTCCTCGATTGTAACGGTGAAACTGACGACCGAGCCGCCTTTTTCGGATGATTTCTTTACTTCGCAAACTTTGTTTATTATGTCTTTGAGTTTTTCCTCATAGTTTTCGGCAAATTTTTTGAGCTGTTTTGCGGAATTGTAACTGTCTTTGACAGAATCTATTATATCGTCGATCGACAGTTTGTCCTCGTCATCTTCCGATCCGAGATTCCCGATAAGGCCGGAAATAAACTCGTTGTCTTTAATATTCTTTTTCGCGTTGTTCAGATTGATCCCGTACGCATTTTCAAGAAGACTCGTGCTGAGAGTTATCTCTTTTTCGTTGCTTGTCGCGGTAAGATCATAGGTCTTGCCGGAGATCTTTGCGCCGAGTTCAAGCGCGGTCTTGTCTTCGGCGTAATAGATTTTGGCTTTAACGTTGCTTATGTCAATCGAGTCTCCGATGAGCTCGGCGGGAACGGAGGACAGACCGATTTCGATTGATCCGTTCTTCTCCATGGCGTCATAAAGCTTGTTGGCATCGTCGGAAAAATAGCTTCTCGCGCTTTCCTCGACAGAGTCCGCGAGATATTTTACGGGATTCTGTGAGAACAGACACCCCGACAGCATCGCCAGCGATATTAACACGCATATCGCCGAGCAAAGGATCTTGATTCTATTGTTTTTCAACTTAATGTCCTCCATACGGATATTATGATGTATTTACAATACCACACCTTTCCGGGTTTGTCAAGTGTCGGCGAAAATAATATGATATTTTACGCATTTACCCCGTCAATCGGGGACTTTTTCAACCTCATCTCCGCGCGTTGAAGGCGCGAGTTCACGTTTAGAGGTTTGTCAATGCCGGGGAGGTATTTGACATCCGGTCGGCGTGATGATATAATTACCGGGGTTTGAAATGAAAAACTTCGCGGAGGTCCTGATTTGATCATACGAGAATACCTTATTCCGATGTCTGACGGGGTGCGGCTATATACCCGCGTCGTTCTGCCCGGGGAAGGGCGATATCCGACCGTGTTCATGCGCACGCCGTACGATTCGGAGTCGGGCGTCACCGACGGGATGTTCCGCCGTTACGAGAACGATCAGTTCATAAGGGCGGGCTACGCCGTAGTGCTTCAGCACTGCCGCGGTCGCGGCGCGAGCGAAGGTGAGTGCGTCCCGTATTCCGAGGAGGAAAGGCGCGACGGACTTGAGACCGTCGCGTGGATCCGCACTCTGCCGCACTACAACGGCGAGCTGTTTTTCTCCGGCGCCAGTTATACCGCGTCGGTGCTTCTGCTAATGCTCGCCGCCGAGATACCGGATCTCAGGGCGATCTGCCTCACCGTGCAGACGGAAAGCATGTATCACCGGAATTATTTTAACGGCCTGTGCCGCAGTTTCTGCGGTTTTTCCTGGTGGCTGTCCATGATCTCGCGAAGCCACCCGAAAATCGCCGGGGACGGGGATATTTTCGTGCGACCCTACCGCGATATCATGAAACGAGCCGTGGGAGAGGATCTTCCCGCTTTTACCGGGGAGCTGTTTCACGACAGGTTTGACGTTTTCTGGCGGAACGACCACCGCATCGGAGTGATGGAAAAAATCGGCGTTCCCGTCCTGATGGTCGGCGGCTGGTTCGATTATTACTGCTACGGGATGTGCAGGATGTGGGACAAGCTGTCCCCCGGGACGCGGGCGAAATCGAGTTTTCTCATGGCGCCTTGCGGGCACGACATGCGCGTGAGGGACGACAGCGAATATCCGCTGCCCCACGGCTCGCTGCCGGGGGACAGGGAAGTGAAGTGGTTCGATTCGGTCCGCCTCGGGACGCGGTTCCCCTACGCAGAGCCGGGAGAATTCCGGTACTACTCCGTCGGAGAAGATCGCTGGCACGGGGCGCGGAGCCCGTATGAAAACGAACCGCGCAGCGCGCTTTATTTTACAGACGACGGCCGTCTCACGAAAAAAGCGCCGGGGAAGGGGGCGCGCGCCTTCCGCTACGACCCTGACCACCCGACGCATCACGACAGGCACGATTATATGTTTTTGTGCAGTGACGAGCATTCTTTCGATGACGTGCTGTCTTTTGTCAGCCCTCCGTTTGAGGCCGACGCGGCTTTTTTCGGCCCGGTGGAATACGATCTGACCGTCTCTTCCGACTGCAGCGATACGGCGTTCTTCATGCGGCTGTACCTTTCGGAGGACGGGAAATCGTACAATCTCGTCGACGCGGCTACGACGCTCCTGCACGCGGATCCCGGATTCAGGACCGGCGGCGTCAGCCGCATAAGGGTAATATCACAGCCGACGGCGTTTTATGTAAAAAAGGGCTGCCGCCTGCGCGTGGACGTATCATCCTACAGCGACTGTTTCGTCCCTCACGCCAACACGTCCGTGCCGTTCTCGCTCGCGAAAAGGACGCGCATCGCCCGCAACACGGTGTTTACGGGAGAAAGCGCGCTCCTTCTGCCCCTGCGTCAGTAAAATCGCCGCGGGAAAATCAAATAAAAAACCGGCAGCCGAGGCTGCCGATTTTTTGGTGCGGGAAACGAGACTTGAACTCGTACGGTGTGAACCACACGCCCCTCAAACGTGCGCGTCTGCCAGTTCCGCCACTCCCGCGAACGGCAAATATTATACCACGGACGCGGTAGATTGTCAACACCGCAATTTTCTAAAAAATGACTTAAATATATCACAATGAATACGCGGACGTCAAAAAAAGCCCGCCGGTTTTCCCGGCGGGTCATTTACGTATCAAATTACTTGAGCTCGGAGAAGTACTTGATGGTACGGACCATCTGGCTGGTGTACGAGTTCTCGTTGTCATACCACGAAACGACCGGTACCTGATAGGTGTCGTCGTCGATCTTGGCGACCATCGTCTGGGTGGCGTCGAAGAGCGAGCCGTAACGCATACCGATAACGTCTGAAGAAACGATCTCGTCGGTGTTGTATCCGAAGGACTCGTTCGAGGCGGCCTTCATCGCTTCGTTGATGGAATCAACGGTGATGTCCTTGCCCTTGACTACGGCCACGAGGATCGTCGTGGAGCCGGTGCAGGTAGGGACTCTCTGGGCGGAGCCGATGAGCTTGCCGTTGAGCTCGGGGATGACGAGACCGATGGCCTTGGCGGCGCCAGTGCTGTTGGGCACGATGTTGGCGGCCCCGGCACGGGCACGCTGCAGATCACCCTTCTTGTG
>JAGABQ010000112.1:0-3309 GCA_017614495.1 Clostridia bacterium | reverse complement strand
GAACGTTTGTTCTGGCAAAGACGATATTGCCGTTGCTTGCCGTGTCGTTGAGCTTTTTGAAAAAAACATAGAACGGCACGCCGTTCACGTACCTCAGGTCTACGAAATCGTAACCGTGAAAGTCCACCTCCGGCTGCGCCGCCATGCAGAGAGGGCAGGCGTGCATACCGAAGACGTATCCACCGTAAAGCAGTTCTTCCGCCTCTTTGAGCGGCAGTAGCCGCACGTTCGCGCAGGGCTCGACGCAGTCGGACAGATAATGATAATATTCGATGAATACGGTTGAAACCACGTCGGAGCTTACGATATCGTCGGAATAGTTTTTGAAATTGTCAAAATCGAGGCAAATATAGTCGAAAAGCTTGTCCCCTTCGGGCAACTTACCGTCCGGGGTGTCTTTTCCGTTGTAAAAATATACGCAGATCCACGTCGCGCCGTATTCGGAATATCCGTCGTAGGTCCTTGTGATTGCCGTGTCCGGCAGATCTGCCCCGAACAGTTCGCACAGTGTTTTTCTGACGCCCTGCAGAGAGGCGGCCATATCCACGTCCGTCATTCTCTGATCGACGGATATCGCCTCACCGTTCAGGGAAATGACCCTGTCCGGGTTGCCTTCGATATCTGAGGTTATCAACGTTCTCTGACATATACTGCTCAGAAAAAAAGTGACGTAATATTTTTCATGTCTCGCCCGCCGACCCAAATAATTGAATCTTTCTTCTCTGCCGGTATGTTCAAAATATTCAAGAGTGCCGGCGTCGACGCCGAGCGCCGAGCATATTCCGGGATACAGGGCGTCCGAAAAAGCGAACAGGGTGTCCTTCGATCTTTTGCCCTTTTTCTCTTCAAAGTCATATACCGTGATGTTTTCGTCGGTCGGCAGGGGCGAGACGTTCAGACTTTCCTCGTCGGGGACATAGATTTTTGTATATGACTTTGTGCCTCCGTCAGTAAGCCCACTCCGATCCATCCCGGCCATTTCCGCGATCCTGTCCGCCGAGAATGCGGCTCCCTCGTAGGTCGGTATCCTGTGCGTCCCCGACCCTTTAAGGAGAGACACGACGCCGAAAACGGCGATAAAGCATACGCAGGCAGCCGCGGAGGCGATCAGGACGATCCTCGGTACGGCGGTCTTCTTTTTTGTTACGTTTGGAGAAAGAGCCCGCTCTATGATCTCCTCATCCGCCCGGGATATCGCGTCGAAAATGTTTTCCGCCTTCAAAACCGCCCCTCCTTCAGATATTTTCTGAACTTTTTTCTCGTTTTCGAGAGCATGCTTCTTACGTGATTTTCGCCTATACCGAACTTTTCGGATATCTCAGCGGCGGTCTTCAGGAAATAATACCGGTTCATGAAAACGTCGGCCTCGCGGCGTGGAAGCGCACGCAGGAAGGCGTTGACCGCCGTGACGAGGGCGTCGCCCGGGAGGTCTTCGCCGGTCGGGACACATTCTCCGAGTTCTTCAAAGACCAGGTCGCCGCGGTCGATCACAGAGTCGGCGGGGACGCCGAATATCCCGGCGATGTTTTCGATCGTTTCGCGGTCGGGGCGTCTCGTGCCGTTTTCCCATTTCGAAACGAGTTCCCTCGAAACGTGCAGAAGGTCGGCGAGCGCCTGCTGCGACATATTGCCGGCAGTCCTCAGCCCGGCAATCTTTTCACCGATATTCATGTGCAGCACCCCTTTCCCTGATCGCGGGTATATTATAGCGTATCACTTTTCAAATGTAAAGGTACAATTCGCACCCGGCGAGTTGAATCGGCAGCGTTTTTGTGGTATAATGAGACAGGTATCGAATTACGGTATCGAAAATAAAAAAACGGAGTCTGTCATGGAAGAAAAGATCATCAAAGGCAAAAAGAGCGGTATGCTCGTGCTGCTTGTCGGTATCGTACTTTATATTGCGGCGACTGTTCTGGCCGTATACAGCGGTTTACAGCTCGAAGCGGGACGCGGCGGCGTTTTTTTGCCGGCGTGCATCGTATCCGGGATATATCTTTGCTGCGGTTGGGTTCTGTTTCTCGGCCTCAAGGTGATAAGACCTCAGGAGGCGCTTGTCCTGACTCTTTTCGGCAGTTATAAAGGCACGCTGAAGGGCGAGGGATTCTATTTTGTAAATCCGTTCTGCATCGCCGTCAATCCTGCGGCCATGACGAAACTCAAACAGAGTGGCGACGTTGACGGGCTGGCCGTACCTCAGGTGACGGGAGTTTCGGTGCTCGATTCGCTGAACAAGAAGCTTTCGCTCAAAATAATGACGCTCAACAACAACCGCCAGAAGATCAACGATTATCTCGGCAACCCCGTCGAGATAGGAATCGCCGTTACGTGGCGAATCGCCGACACGGCGAAGGCGGTGTTCAACGTTGAGAATTACAAGGAGTTTCTGTCTCTCCAGTGCGACAGCTCGCTTCGGAACATAGTCAGACTTTATCCGTACGACGTCGCGAAGAACGTCGATACGACGGGAGACGGGATCGCCGACGAAGGAAGTCTCCGCGGCTCCAGCGAGGTGGTCGCCTCAAGGATCCGCGACGAGATCCAGTCAAAAGTCGAATGCGCCGGGCTCGAGGTGCTCGAAGCCCGCATAACATACCTTGCGTACGCTCCCGAGATCGCCGCGGCAATGCTTCAGCGTCAGCAGGCGGCGGCGATAGTCGACGCGAGAAAAATGATAGTTGACGGAGCGGTGGGGATGGTCGAGATGGCGCTTGAGCGTCTGAGCGAACGCGGCACGGTGGAACTCGACGAGGCGCGCAAGGCGGCCATGGTGTCGAATCTTCTCGTCGTATTGTGCGGCAACCGCGACGCCCAGCCGGTCGTGAACTCCGGGACTCAGTACTGAAACGGCGGGCGGCGCCGGAATGAAAAACAGATTCTTCAGGGTTTTTTTCGCCGTATTCATCGCGGCCCTCGTCGGGTTCGCCGCAACCGTCGTTTTTGCGCTCAGACGGACGGCGGTCTGCGTGAGGGACAACAAAGAGTACGACAGGGTGCTGACAGAGGAGTTCGTCGGCCCGGACGACGTGGCAGCGCTGTATTACGACGAGGATTCGGACAGGATATACGTCTGCTACGATACGGCGACGTACGTCAACGTTTACGGCGGCGACGGCGCTTTTCTGTGGGCTGTATCGACCCCTTCGCGCGGATATGAGGTCTTTTTCGGGTTCGATTCCGTGCGCAGCGAGATCACGGTGCGTCAGAATGACGAGGTCGGCGGCGATTTTTCGGTATACGTATACGATCTTAAGACCGGGAGTTTCAAATCTTTCTTCACGGAGAGATACAAAGATCCGACCGACGGGG
>JAGABQ010000111.1:0-4593 GCA_017614495.1 Clostridia bacterium | reverse complement strand
GACGGCGCCGAGCATCGATTTGGCGCTGACTATGTAGTTTCTGCCTTTGTCGGTCAGGTATGCGTTTCCGTTCGCCCTTGTCATGTCTCCGACAAAGTGATTTATGTCGCTCATCGTGTCGAGTCTTATCTTTATACGCATGAATTTTGTTCCTTTCGGGATTCTTCCAGATTATTATATGAAAACCCGGGAGTTTTGTCAAGTCCCGGTCTTAAAAAGAACTAAAAAAGGTCTCCGCAGAGGGAGACCGTATTTTATTCCTGAGTTAACTTCGGGGTTGAACCCGTCCATGTCTGATAGCCAAGTTTCGGGGATTGCCACCAAAGGAAATCTCTGTGAATCAAATCGGAGGACATGTAAAAAATCTGTTCACCGCTTGTTGTGTCATTTATCGAAACGTTGTATTCAGCGATTGAGTACCCATCGGCGTTCAACCCATCCAACGCGATAAGAATTCGTTCAATCTGCCAATTAAGCCCGAGTTCATCTTCAACGTCGTAAACCATCTTTATGACTGCGCAGAAACCGTTGAACGTCCCGTTTTCAAGCGACAGACTTTCGGTTTTTACGCCAAGTTCCTCGAACTTTGAGCTGATTGCCGAAAGTGTCTCATCGGAAGATTTGCCGCTTTTTTCCGACATAATTCGATGCGAGTTTGTGAATTCATCAGGGATATTGCAAAAGTCATTTACGATAACATCATAAATTTCATCGCCGTTTTCGTCGGTTATTACATTTCTGATGTTGTTTACTTTTCCGGACAGATCTTCATCCGATTCAATAAGAGAACGTGCGGCGTTCCTTACTGCACGCAGCGAAGCGATATCTTCCGGTCCGAGCTTCTCGCCGGAGGCCGACGCCGTTGAGCGTATTGTATTATCATTTTCGAACGTAACGTCCTTCACACCCATAAAGCCCTCCGACTGTACTTTGTTCAGGATTTCATTTGCTGAAACCTCGAGCCCGGCAGAGACGTTGCTTTTTGAAATCTGTACCGCGGCGACCGTTATCCCGGCGGCAATGATTGTGACGACTGATACAATTGCAAATAAGAGACCGCGTTTGTTTTTCATTATGAACCTCCTTCGTGCTGGCAACAGCACCCACGTGCTGCCACAATTGTATATATTTTTTTTTTTTGTCAAGTGAGTTTTTGGACATGTGTTTTAAATAACATGTCTAAATGCGTTCAAAAAGGCATGCTGAAGTTTGATCTCAGACAAATTAAATCTTTTTTTATGCTTTTATGACGCATCACATCCAATACCTTCGAGTAGAGTTACCGATATTGATTTTGCGTTTTATTTTTTCTGTTTTCACCTGCGAGGCAGCCCTTTCGTTGGCAGACAATTTTTCAAGTACGTCCTGAGCAGAAATTGAAAACCGTGAGATGCAAAAAAGATTGACTATCCGCACGGTATGTGGTATAATATCCTGAATAGTTTTGCGGAGGGAACGGATGATAATCGTCGGCATAGATCCGGGGCTTGCGATAGTCGGCTACGGCGTCATCGAATATAAGGCGCCGAGGTTTCAGACGCTCGCTTACGGCGCGATTACGACCCCCGCGCACACAAAGGTCGAGGACCGTCTTTTCATGATCCACGAAAAGATGCTCGAACTGCTTACCGTCTATCATCCCGACGACATGGCAATCGAGGAGCTTTTCTTCAACACCAACATAACGACGGGTATAACGGTCGCCGAGGCGAGGGGCGTGTGCCTGCTCGCGGCGAGGGAAAAGGGCGTGAACATATACGAGTACACGCCGCTTCAGGTCAAAAACGCCGTCGTGGGCTACGGCAGGGCGGAGAAAAAGCAGGTCATGTACATGACCCAGTCGATCCTCAAACTCGACAAAATGCCTAAGCTCGACGACACGGCCGACGCGCTCGCGATAGCGGTCTGCCACGCTCAGACGGGGCGCTCCCGGCTGAAGGATTTTTACAATCAGGTCTGATTTCGTTCACATCGGAGAGAAACAAATGTTTTATTATATCAGCGGAGAGCTCGTCTCGCTTGAGCCCTCATATGCGGTGATAGACGTGGGGGGCGTCGGCTACGGTCTGACGATAAGCGGCACGACCTGCGGCGCGATAGCCGGCATGATCGGCAAAAACGTATTGCTTTACACACATATGTCGGTGCGCGAGGACGCCGTGGAACTTTTCGGATTTTACACGAGAGATGAGCTTTCGGTCTTCAGGCTGCTGATCGGTGTTTCCGGGGTAGGCGCAAAGAGCGCGATCTCGGTGCTGACCCAGCTCACGCCGGAGGGGCTCGCGTCGGCGGTCTCGACGGGACAGAACAAGCGGATTTCCGCGGCGCAGGGTATAGGCGGCAAGACCGCCGAGAGGATAGTGCTCGAGCTCAAGGACAAGCTCCCGAGGATCATCCCGACGGCGGGAGGCGCCGACGAGCCGGTACGGGAAACTCAGACGCCGGCGGGAGACGCCTACGACTCCGCAGTCGCCGCCCTTATGATGCTCGGTTCATCGCGTCAGGAAGCGCAGAGCGCGCTCCGCGGCGCGCCGGCCGGCGCCGACACGGAGGAGCTTATACGCTACGCCCTCAAGAGAATGTGATTTTACGGTGAAACATGGTCAATTTTGAAGAAAACGAATTTGAATTCGACAGGGAATCGAGGGTGGTCTCGACCGCATTCGACGAGCGCGAGGACTCTCTCAACGAGCCCGGTCTCCGCCCGAAGACCCTTGCCGAGTATATAGGTCAGGAAAAGGCGAAGGGCAACCTTTCGGTCTTTATCGACGCGGCGAGACAGCGCGGGAGCGTGCTGGATCACGTCCTTCTTTACGGCCCTCCGGGACTCGGAAAAACGACGCTCGCCTCGATAATCGCGAACGAGCTCGGCGTAAATATCAAGATAACGTCAGGTCCTGCCATCGAAAAGGGGACGGACCTCGTTGCTCTCCTCACGAACCTCGGCAGCAGGGACATACTTTTCATAGACGAGATACACCGCCTTCCCAAGGCGGTCGAGGAAATTCTGTATTCCGCCATGGAGGACTACGCCGTCGATATCATAATCGGCAAGGGCCCGGCGGCGCAGAGCATCCACCTCCCGCTTGAGAGATTCACCCTGATAGGCGCCACGACTCGCGCCGGGCAGATAGCCACGCCCCTCAGGGACAGGTTCGGCGTCGTGCTTAAACTCGACCTCTACACGGCGGACGAGCTCTCGACGATAGTCAAGAGGAGCGCGAAGATACTCAACATACCGATAAACGACTACGGAGCCGACGAGATCGCGTCGCGTTCGCGCGGAACCCCGAGAATAGCCAACAGACTGCTCCGAAGGGTAAGGGACTACGCCGAGGTCAAGGGCAGCGGCGTCATCGACCGCGAGATAGTGGACTACGCCCTCGAAAAGCAGGAGATCGACAAGCTCGGGCTCGACGCCGTCGACAGGCGCATGCTCGAGGTGATCATAAAGTTCTACGGCGGCGGGCCTGTCGGGCTCGACACGGTGGCGGCCACGGTCGGCGAGGAGGCGATAACCATAGAGGACGTCTACGAGCCGTATCTCATGCAGATCGGATTCCTGAGCCGTACTCCCCGCGGGCGATGCTGCACGCGCCTCGCCTACGAACACCTCGGGATACCGTACACGGGGAACGCCTCGGCGGTCAACCAGCTGAGCATTTTCTCGGGCGGCGATCCGAAAAGCGGTGAGTGATGCTTTGCTCCGATAAATGGACAGACTACGAGCTTCTCGACTGCTCGGACGGCGAGAGACTCGAACGGTGGGGCGGCTATACGCTCGTAAGGCCCGACCCGCAGGTCATTTGGAAAAACTGCCGCGTTTCGGAAAAATGGGAAAGGCCGGACGGCCGTTACGTCCGCCGCGGCGGAGGGGGAGACTGGTCTCCCGACAGCAGATTTCCCGAAAAATGGAACGTCGGATACGCCCCGCTCGGGCTGACATTCGAGATAAAGCCGATGGGTTTCAAGCACGTCGGTCTGTTCCCCGAGCAGGCGGTTAACTGGGAGTGGATCCACGGGCTGGTGAAGAACGCCGGGCGCCCCGTAAAGGTCCTCAATCTCTTTGCCTACACGGGCGGCGCGACGGTCGCGGCGGCGAAGGCGGATGCCTCGGTCTGCCACGTTGACGCTTCCCGGGGCATGGTGTCGTACGCAAAGCGCAACGCCGAGCTCAGCGGACTTTCCTCGGCGCCGATCAGATACATCGTCGATGACTGCGTTAAGTTCTGCGAGCGCGAAAAGAGGCGCGGAAACAGGTACGACGGGATCATCATGGATCCCCCGTCTTACGGGCGCGGCCCGGGCGGCGAAAAATGGACTCTCGAGGACAGCGTCGACGGGCTCGTCGGGCTCGCCTCCGAACTCCTGACCGCCGAACCGATGTTTTTTATCCTCAACTCCTACACTCCCGGGCTGTCGGCGGCGACGACAGGGTACGTTCTTATGAAAAATCTCCCGTCCTTCGGGTCGATAGAGTCGCACGAACTCGGTCTGCCGGTCAGGAGCACCGGCGGCATACTCCCGTGCGGCGCGACCTCGAGATGGAAGGCGTGAACAGGGTACAGCATGGCTTTTATTTCCGTAAAAAAT
>JAGABQ010000110.1:0-7647 GCA_017614495.1 Clostridia bacterium | reverse complement strand
TATCAGAAAGCACGGAACGGCGAGGATTATCGCGGGAATGATTATCCCGTACAGCGTCGACTGGCCGAAATTCGCGTAGTTTACTATCCTGTTCTGGTTTCGCGACACGTAAAGCGCAAGGATCAGCACGACCGTAAGCTTGGCTATTTCCGACGGCTGCACCGAAAAGCCCAGAACCGTTATCCATCGCCGAGCGACGCCGAGCACGCCTCCGTAAACGAGAACGACGCCGAGCAGCCCGAGGGAAACGACATATGCCGGGACCGTTATCTTCTTTACGAGAGTATAGTCGACAAACATCATGGCAGTCATCGCGATAAATCCCACGATGACGTACCTTATATGCCCCTTGATGTAGTAATAGCTGTCACCGTAAAAGGTATAAGAATACGCGAAACTGGACGAAAATACGGTGATAACTCCCATAAGAGAGAGGAGGACGGCGATCAGCAGAAGCACCATGTCGTAGCTCCCGCGCACGCGGACCACCTGTATCGGCTTGGCTTTTCTACCGAATCCGACCGCCCTGCTCGAGGTCGTCTCCGCCGGGACGGGGCTGTTTACCGTGAGCTCGGCCGTCAGTCTGCCGCTTTTTCTATTCTTTTTTTCGGCAGAGTCTTTTTTCATGATCAGATAACCGCGTCAAACAGTAATGTCAGGAGAGAAAAAACGAAAGTGACGGATGAAAAAACCGCGACGATTTTTATCTCGCTCCATCCGCATTTTTCGAAATGATGATGTATCGGAGCCATTTTGAAGAGTCTCTTCCCGTGGGTGAGCTTGAAATATCCCACCTGGAGGATATCGGAAACCGATTCGAGGATAAACATTATCCCGATAGGGATTATTACAAGGAGCTTGCCGGAAGCGAGCGCCAGCCCCGAGAGCGCGGCCCCGAAGAACAGCGACCCCGTGTCGCCCATAAACACCCTCGCGGGGTAAAAGTTGTAAACCAGAAATCCGACGGCGCAGCCGGCGACCGCGGCAGACAGCCCGGAAAGCCCCTCGATACCGCATACAAAACCGATAATGGCAAGGAACAACGAGGCGACCGCCGTCTCGGTGACGGCGAGGCCGTCGATACCGTCCGCGAGATTGACCGAGTTCACCATCCCCACGAGAACGATGAAAGCTATGACGTAAAAGAAGAATCCGGTCTCGACCGTAACCTTGAAAAACGGTATGTAAAGCCCGGTCGTTATGCTGCCCGTCAGCTTCATGACGGCAAGATACGCCGCCGTGACGACAGACTGACAGAGAAATTTCTGCCAAGCTTTCAGACCCTCGTTGCGATTGTTGGCGAACTTGGTCCTGTCGTCGAGCATTCCGATAAACCCGTTGAGCACGGCGTAGCAGACCGTGATTATAAATCCGACGGAAAGGCGCCCGAGCGCGGCGAGCACAGCCGCGGCGACGGCAAAGACGGCTATGAAGCCGATGCCTCCCATCGTCGGTGTGCCCTCCTTCGATTTGTGCCATCTGGGGCCGATTTCAAGTATTTTCTGCCCGATCTTTTTCCCTTTGAGGACCGGAATGAGTTTTTTCAGCACGAGCGCCGTCAGAAGAGCCGACAGCAGAAACGCGCAGGCGGGTATCAGATACTTCATAAAAATCTCTTTCAGATCCCTGAGAGACGTTCTCTCACCGCGTCGGCGATCACACCGAGATTCATCCCGTGGCTCGCCTTGAAAAGGATCACGTTGTTTTTCCTGCTGTCAGTAAGCGAAACGACGGAGTCGGCAATCTCTCCCGCTCCCGATTCAGTTCCGAACTGAACCACATCCGTCAGCCCGGAGCACCGCGCCGCCTCGGCAGCGAACCGCGCGTCGGGGCCGTATGTGACAAGCGCGTCGCACAGACCGGCCGAAAAAGTCCCGATCTCGCGGTGGATGCGTTCGCTGTGCTCTCCGAGCTCCAGTACATCGCCGAATACAGTTATGAACCGTCCGTCGCCGGCGAGCCGCCTGCCGACCTTTTCGGACGCGAGGACCGACTCCGCCGATGCGTTATAGCAATCGATTATGAGCGTGACGGCGCCGTGCCGTTCTATCTTCTGTCTCTGTCCCACGTTCTCAAAAGAGGCAAGACCGCGGGCGATTTCCGCGTCGGCGACGCCGAGCGCGCTGCCCGCCGCCCAGGCGAGGAGCGCGTCGAGGACTATGTGATTGCCGAAAGCCGGGACAAGCGCTTTTTCGAATCTGATATCGCCGTTTTTGTACACGTCGAAGGTCATACCCGAATCGGAATACGAGACGTTACCGGCGTACCAGTCGCAAAACCGGTCTTCCGTCGAACAGAAGACCGCTCCGCTTATTCCCGAAAGCAGCGGCTCGTCGCCGTTCAGGATGAGAGACGCGCCCTCCGGCATGCCGTCCCTTATCTCCATTTTTGCGTCCCTGATGGCCTCTCTCGAACCGAGAAACTCTATGTGCGCCGTTCCGATCGAGGTTATGACCCCGACGGTCGGTTTCACGATGCGGGACAGATATGAGATATCCCCTTTTTGCCCCATTCCGAGTTCAAAAACGCCCGCCTCGGCGTCGTCTCTCATGTTGAGAACCGTAAGAGGCAAACCTAACTCGTTGTTGAAATTGCCGGAGGTCGAGTGCGTCCTGAATTTCCGGGACGTCACCGCCGATATCATCCCTCTCGTCGTCGTCTTTCCGACCGAGCCGGTCACGCAGACGCGCGGGACGTCAAAACGCTTTATATATTCCCCGGCGAGTGAGCCGAGGGCTCGGGTCGTGTCCTCCGCGCGGACGGCAAAAGCTCCGCCCATGTCAGCGGGAAAATCCGCCCTGCCGTCAAAAAGCACGCCGGCACAGCCGTTTTCGACAGCTTTCCGAACGTAAAGGTTCCCGTCGGTGCGCTCGCCCTTTATTGCCGCGAAAAGAGGCCCTTCCCCGTTTGTTCCGTTTATCTCGCGCGAATCGACGGAAACTCCGCGGGCGTTTTTTTCTCCGGGAAAAACGATCTCACCTCCCGTCGCCTCCGCGACGAAACCGGAGGAAAGGAGGTCCCTCATGCGTTCTGCCCCTCGTAATACGCGATTATCTCGACGACGTTGCCCTTCGTAAGGAAGGTCCCCGCCTCGACAGACTGTTTGTTTACTATCGCCTCGGTCGAGGTCGGCGTGTTGACAGAACCGCTGACCACGACGTTTAGCCCGAGCCTCTTGAGCTGG
This sequence comes from Clostridia bacterium, assembly GCA_017614495.1. Lineage (GTDB taxonomy): Bacteria > Bacillota > Clostridia > Oscillospirales > CAG-272 > Colimorpha_A. Next base: position 4,463 of record JAGABQ010000110.1, on the reverse strand, counting down.
TTGTACGCGACGGCGACGGATTTGCCTACCACGTTTATCATTTCTATGTTGTATTCCGGTCTAGTGTTTCCGGTGTAAAGATACACGACGCCGTCACTTTTCATAATTATTTCGCCTTTTCTCGGGACCTGATACATGACCTTGTTGCCCGAGCCGACAACGATACATTCGACCCCGTACCGGTTTACAAGGCTCTTGGCTCCTGACGTCGACCAGTGTGTATCGCCGGTAAATCCCCACATTCTGAACTGCATGTTTTTCAGGGTCGTCTCGCTGTAAACACGGTCGATGCCGATGTAAGGAAGTATCTCGTCCATAAGCTTGGCAATATAAGGCGCCGCAACGTAGCCGCCGAACTTCTTGTCGCTCATCGGGGTATCGACAACGATCAGAGCTATCACCTGCGGATCGTCCGAAGGAGCAAAGGCTATAGTCGAGCCGACAACGTAGCCCGTTGAGATCAATTTTCCGTTATCATCAAAGATGAGGTTTCCGTTTTCGTCTCTCACGAAGCTGTCAAGCTGCTCTGAAGTGCCAGTCTTGGCCGAGATCTTGTATCCCGCCACGTAGGCGTTCTTTGCCTGTCCGTTGCCGCTCACGCCTTCCTCGAGTACCTCGGAGATCTGATCGCAGACACCCGAGCTGACGACCTGACGGAGTGGCTCCGTCAAATGCTGGAACAGTATCTTTCCGTCGTCGTCGACTATCCTGTCGACGATATACGGCTGAAGGAGATAACCGCCGTTCGCGACCGCGGCGATTGACGTAATATGTCTTATGGGAGTGACCTTGAACGCCTGGCCGAACGCGTACGAATCGAGCTCGTCAAGAAAGAAATTCGACGTCGCGTGATATATCGATCTCGCTTCTCCCGGGAGATCGATGCCCGTCTTCTCTTTGTATCCAAACTGCTCGAAATACTTCATGAAAAGCGAGGTGCCGAGCAACTCGCCGACCTGCATGAGCGTCGGGTTGCAGGACTGCTGGAGACCGTAGCGGAACGGATGCGTTCCGTGGCCGCGCTTGACGTGACAGCTCGCGTTGCGGAATCTTCCGCTGCAGGTAAACTCGTCGTCGAAGGTGACGACGCCGGCCTCGAGGGCTGACGCCGCTGTAATGACCTTGAAGGTGGATCCCGGCTCGTACGGCTCTGTGACTGCCTTGTTGCTCCAGAGAGTATAGAGAAGGTCCGTCTGCTTCTGGACGTACGCTTCGTCCGAAGGGTCGATCCCGCTCTCGCTCAGCACGAGCTGTGAAGCTTCGTCGAGCTCGAACGGAGAATTGAGGTCAAAGGTCGGATAGGTCGCCATCGCCAGCACGGCGCCGGAATTGCAGTCCATGACGATCCCGGTCACCCGGTTGAGCGGCGTGGCGTTCTCATACGCCGCCTTCAGCTGGGTTTCGAGCGCTCCCTGAATGCGCCTGTCTATCGTCGTGACGAGGTTCGCTCCGTTCGACGCGTCGATGAACGAATCGTAAGAGCTGTATATGGGAGCGCCGGTCGCGTCCTTCGCGATCGTCATTTTACCGTTCTCGCCGGTCAGATATCCGTTATACATATATTCGAGGCCGGTCAGGCCGCCGTCCGTGCCGAGGACGCCGATTACGTGAGCTGCCATCGACCCGTACGGGTAATATCTCGCCTGCATAGCCTCGAGATATATCTGCGTCTTATATCCGTTGTCCTTTTTGAATTTCTGGACCGCCTCTGCCTGCTCGTCGCTGGCCTTTTTCAGAATTGTCTCGTCGTACCTGTATTTCTTCTGGGCTTTCTGAAGAATGGTGTAGTAATCAACGCCGAGTATTTCCGAAAGACCGGCGGCGATCGACGTTTCCTGATCCTCCTCTATGTCGTGAGGAGAAATGAAAACACGGTAGACGGTATAGTTCGCCGCGAGCTTGTTCATCTGCGAATCGTATATCTCGCCGCGCGTTGCCTTTGACGTTGAGGTCTTCTGGACGTTGCTGAGGACGTTCGCCTTGTACTGATCGTAGCTCAGGATCTGAATCTGAAAGAGGCGGAAGATAAGTATCATCCACCCGATAAGAACCGCAAGCAGGATGAACATGCTCCGCTTTCTTATTTTTGTTTCGGCGAAGGTGCTGTTTCTCATCCCCGTCCTCCCTGAAAGTCAGTTGAGATATTATACCCCAAAAGCCCCCGTCAGTCAATTCCCGAGCAATTATTTTACAATTTCCGGCTTCATATCAAAACGGGGGAGAGGCCTCTCCCCCGTAAAAGAACATAAATTTACTCAAGCACCTGCGGCTTGATGATGACGTCCTTGAAATCTATCGAAACGTAACGCTTTTCGATCTCGTCAATGCTGACCATGCCGTAGTCGTACAGAGCGAGCTCCGAGATGACGGATAGGTCGTTTTTCATTTCGAGCTTGGCGTTCAGGTCGTTTACGTCCGAGCTGAGCGTTGAAATCTCGGCGCGCAGATCCGCAACGACGGAGGTGCGCTCGTAGATCAGAACGTAGTTATAAATGATGTAGGCGAAAAGCAGGGTACATATAAGAGCAAGGATAATGATCGTGAACGGGAACGCCGCCTTCTGATCGACCGAGACGGTGCTCACGTTCTCTGCGGGCGTGACGGGGTTGATCTCCTGCGCCGGCTGCTGCGGCTTTGAAGGATTGATTATGTCAAGCGCGAAAGGGGCGCGCGCAAAGGCTCGCTTTTCGTTCCTCAGCTCGTCCATGTTCTTTATTTTCTTGTTTCTGCCGCTGATTGCGGCCGGCAGTATCCTTCTTCCTTTTGCCATGACCGTTTCTGTGCCTTTCGGATTATTTCGCCCTTGTAAATCAGATCTTTTCGGCTATTCTCAGTTTTGCGCTGTGAGAGCGCTTGTTTTCGCTCAGTTCCAAAGCCGAGGGAGTGAGCGGTTTTTTCGTTATTTTTTTCAGCACCGGCGTCCTGCCGCATACGCAGACGGGGAACTCCGGGGGGCACACGCAGCCCGACGAGAGATCGTTTATGACGTTCTTGACTATCCTGTCCTCAAGCGAGTGGAACGTTATGACGCAGAGTCTCCCGCCCTTTGCGAGGAGCTCCGCCGCGGTCCTTACGACCGGTTCGATGACGTTCAGTTCGCCGTTGACCTCGATACGGATCGCCTGGAAAGTTCTGCGCGCCGGATGCCCGTTCTTCTCTCTGTGAGGTATCGCCGAAGAGACGATCTCGGAAAGCCGGAGGGTCGACGCGATCGGCGCGGATCTCCGCTCCTCGGCGATCGCCGCGGCAATCTGACGCGAAAAGCGCTCCTCACCGTACGCGAAAATGACGTCCGCCAGCCGCTTTTCGTCATAGTAATTAACGACGTCGAAAGCGGTCAGCTCCTGTTCCCTGTCCATCCTCATGTCAAGGGGTGCGTCGTTTACGTACGAAAAACCTCTCTCGGGGCTGTCGAGCTGATGTGAAGAAACGCCGAGATCCATGAGAATCCCGTCGACTTTCCTGCCGCAAAGGATCTCACGGAGATTTGAGAAATTATCGTTGACCGTTTCCCAAACGTCACCGGGAAGCGTTGAAAGTCTTTTTTTTACCGCCTCAATCGCGTCTGCGTCGCGATCAATCGCGATCAGTTTTCCGCCCGATGTGGGGTCGAGCCGCGAAGCGATCTCGAAACTGTGTCCTCCGCCGCCCGCCGTGCAGTCCACGTACAGCCCGTCCTTTTTGACGTTCAGGCCGCCGACGGCCTCGCCGAGCATGACGGAATAATGGGAAAACTCCTCCGGCATGTCAGAATCCGAGGCCCATGAGCACGTCGGCTATATCCTCGGAGCGCTCTCCGCTCTGCTCTCTGCGCCATTCCTCGGAGTCCCATATCTCGACGTGATCGCCGACTCCTATGACCGTCACGCTCTTTTCGAGCCCGGCGTATTCGCAAAGCTTGGGCGGGACGAGTATGCGGCCCTGAGAATCAAGTTCGGTCTCAAACGCAGTCGAATAGAGGAATCTCCTGACGCGGCGCGTTTCGATGTCGGGAAGCGAATCGAGTTTCCCGCAGAACTGCGCCCATTTTTCCTCTGTGTAAAGAGTCACGCATTTGTCCACGTTTTTCGCGAGAACTACGCGCTGCCCAAGCTGCTCGCGCAGTTTTGAGGGGAGGATTATTCTGTTTTTTGAATCGAGCGTGTGGCTGTATTCGCCGCAGAACATTTCGCGCATTCTCCTAAAAAGCAAAAACGTACGGAGCGGAGCTGTGACCGTTTCTCAACCACTTTGAGCCACTTTGCTCCACTTCGTCCATATTATATACCATCGGACGCGGTTTTTCAAGTGGTAAAACGGCTTTTCGAAAAAAATTTTTTATTTTTTTAAGAAAAAAAACCGAGCCGCAGCCCGTCATTCCAAACACCGTGATACTCCGGTCGTCTTTGACGCGAATTGCGAAATAATACAGTTGAAACGGGCGGCAAAATATGGTATAATAGACAGAAACGATTCGGGGACGG
>JAGABQ010000109.1:0-5749 GCA_017614495.1 Clostridia bacterium | reverse complement strand
TATGCGAACGGCTTTTTTACGTCAAAAAACATACATAAAGAAGCTGTTTTTGCTTTGACGTAAAAGGGAAGGCCGTTTCTCTTGAAAACATATCGCTTTTCTGATATAATTAATCTGCGAGGCGGTGGTAAAATGAAGGCAGAATTAAAAATAAACAAAAATTATGTCATCGGAAAGACCGACGACCGGCTTTTCGGCTCGTTCATAGAGCACATCGGCAGGGCAGTTTACGGCGGGATATACGAGCCGGGGCACGAAACGTCCGACGATATGGGCTTTCGCCGCGACGTGCTGGAACTCGTCAGGGAACTGAAAGTCCCGATCGTGCGTTATCCCGGAGGCAACTTCGTTTCCGGATACAGATGGGAAGACGGCACGGGAGACAAGTCCCTGAGGCCGCGCCGCGCTGAGCTCGCCTGGAAATCCGTCGAGACGAACGAGGTCGGTACCGACGAGTTTCAGGAATGGGCAAAGCGCGCCGGAGCCGAGGTCATGATGGCCGTCAATCTCGGGACGCGCGGGCCCGAGGACGCGAAAAATCTCGTGGAATACTGCAACTTCCCGGGCGGAACCCTTTACAGCGATATGCGCCGCAAAAACGGTTTTGAAAAACCTTTCGGCATAAAGACCTGGTGCCTCGGAAACGAAATGGACGGCCCGTGGCAGATGGGCGCGAAAACCGCCGAGGAATACGGCCGCATCGCATGCGAGGCGGCAAAGCTCATGAAATGGGTCGATCCCACGATCGAGCTAGTCGCCTGCGGCAGCAGCAGCCCGGCGATGAACACCTTCGGCGAGTGGGAGGCGACGGTCCTCAAACACACATACGACTACGTTGACTATATTTCCCTGCACGAGTATTTCGGGAACAGAGAGAACGACACGGAGTCGTTTCTCGGCTGTTCTCTCGAAATGGACGATTTCATAAAATCCGTCATCGCCGTCTGCGACTACGTCAAAACCGTAAAAAAGTCGAAAAAGACGATGTACCTATCCTTTGACGAATGGAACGTATGGTTCCACAGCAGGAGCTCGGACAAAAAGACCGCGCCCTGGCAGGTCGCGCCGCCGATAGTCGAGGATATCTACACCTTCGAGGACGCGCTCGTCGTCGGATGTCTCCTCATCACGCTGCTCAGGCACTGTGACAGGGTCAGGATCGCGTGTCTCGCCCAGCTTGTGAACGTCATCGCGCCGATAATGACCGAAACCGGCGGGCGCGCGTGGCGTCAGACAACGTTCTGGCCGTTCTTCCACGTCTCGACGATGGGGCGCGGGACGGTGCTCACGCCTTCCGTGAAGTGCGACACTTACGACACAGCAAAGAGAAAGGGCGTTCCGTATGTCGAAACGGCGGCGGTATTTGACGAATCGGCGGGTTCGCTCACCGTGTTTGCCGTAAACAGGTCGCTCACGGACGACATCGACTTTGAGATTGACCTTTCGGACTTTGAGGGATACGGGCTGACGTCGCACACAGTCCTTGAAAACAGCGATCTCAAGGCCGTGAACACGGCGGATTCTCCCGAAAACGTCGTCCCGCACGAAGGCGGCGAAACGGACGTCGGCGCCGGCTCCGCCGTTTCAAAGCTGAAAAAGCACTCCTGGAACGTTATAAGATTCAGCAAAACGCGGCCCTGAGCCGCGGACAATCCCGGGGGCCGGAAAGCCGCCGGGGTTGATTTTTGCCGCGCAGACCGAAACGGATCGCGCGGCAGACGAAATGAGGTCAGAATATGGATTTCAGAAACACAGTCCTCGGAATAGAGCTCGGCTCGACGCGTATCAAGGCGGTGCTCGTCGACACGGAAAACGGGTATATCCCGGTTGCGCAGGGCAGCCGGGAATGGGAAAACAAGCTTATAAACGGCGTGTGGACCTATCCGACGGAGGAGATACACGAGGGGCTTCGCGCCTGTTACACAGACCTTAAAAGGGACGTAAAGGAAAAATTCGGCAAGACCCTTACGGAGGTCGGCGCGATCGGCATCTCCGGAATGATGCACGGATATCTGCCGTTTGACAGAAACATGAAACAGCTCGCCGGATTCAGGACGTGGCGCAACACGATGACGAAAGAGGCGGCGGAGGAACTGACGGCTCTTTTCGGCTTCAACATTCCCCAGCGATGGAGCATCGCGCACCTCTATCAGGCGATACTGCGCGGAGAGGAACACGTAAAGGATATAGCGTTCCTCACGACGCTCTCGGGATACGTCCATTACATGCTCACGGGCAGAAAGGCGCTCGGGGCGGGAGAGGCGTCCGGAATGTTCCCTCTGGGAAAAGACTCCCGGTACGACGGCGCGATGCTCTCGGAATTTGACGCGCTCGTTTCACAAAAAGGCCTCGGATGGAAGCTCGCGGACATCCTGCCGGAGGTCCTGCCCGCCGGCGAGAGCGCGGGATATCTCACGGAGAGCGGCGCGCTCTTTCTTGACCCCGACGGGGATCTGACGCCCGGGATACCATTCGCCCCTCCGGAAGGGGACGCGGGGACGGGTATGACGGCGACAAACTCCGTCCGTGTGCATACCGGAAACGTGTCCGCCGGAACGTCCGATTTTGCGATGATCGTGGTCGACAGACCGCTCGGCGTTCACAGGGAGATCGACATGGTCACCACTCCCGACGGCAAGCCCGTGGCGATGGTCCACTGCAACAACTGCACGTCGGACATAAACGCGTGGATAAACCTCTTCGGGGAGTTCGCCTCCGCCGCCGGCTTTGACGTGAGCAAAAACGATCTCTACACTCTGCTGTTCAAAAAAGCGCTGGAGGGCGACCCGGACTGCGGCGGGCTTTTGAGCTTCAACTATTTTTCCGGCGAGGGCGTGACGGATTTTGACGAAGGCCGGCCGGTGTTTGCGAGGATGCAGAACTGCAGCTTTACTCTGGCAAACTTTATGAGAACGCATCTCCTGTCCGCGCTTGCGACGCTCAAAATAGGGCTCGACATCCTCACGGGAGAGGAAAACGTGCTAATAAACAGACTTTACGGCCACGGCGGGTTTTTCAAAACTCCGGGCGTGGGACAGCGCCTTATGTCGGCGGCGGTCGCCGCGCCGGTTTCGGTCATGGAAACGGCGGGGGAAGGCGGCCCGTACGGCATGGCCCTGCTCGCCGCCTATATGCTGCGGAAAAAATGCGGCCTGACGTTCGAGGATTTCCTTGACGAAGAAGTGTTTTCCGGCGTCGAGTCCTCGACGGTCACGGCGGATGAAAAGGACGTCGAGGGGTTTTCGACATTCCTGTCAAGATACAAAAAAGCCTTGCCATTTGAAAGAACGGCAATCGAAGTGTTGTGAAGCAAGACCGTCAGAAACGAATATAATTGAAAAAAGCGTCTTTTGTCAACGAACAAAAGGCGCTTTATTTCGTGTATAAGAGCGTACAAACGTACCGAAATCAAGGTAAGAAGGTACAAACGTAACGTCTTATCATCTCGACAAACCGGAATTTGTCTAAAACATAACTATGTCTTGTATCAACGATTGAAGGGCTTTCATTTCACCTGCTGTAATAGTAACTCCTTTTCCATATCTAGTATGATCATCCGACCATGTACGTATATCGTAAACAGGTTCTCTATCATCCCAGCTGATAAAATTGAGCTCTTTTGTCCACCCGTTATTGGAATGTGAAATGTCTCCTATATACTTATAGATTTCAAATTTGTGTTCCATATCTCTACTCCTCCAAATCCCTGTTAGTCGGAATCGTAATTTTGGCAAACTACGATTTGTCGATATCTTTTCTTTTACATTATACTCGAAAAATGTGAATTTTTCAATCTCTTTAACGCCAAAAAGAGCGCAAAGAAACGCAATTTGCCTTGGTAGACAAATTGCGTTTCTTTTATGGTGCCGGTGGCGGGGGTCGAACCCGCACCCTGTCGCCAGGACCGGATTTTGAGTCCGGCACGTCTGCCAATTCCATCACACCGGCAAGCGTGCATTATTTTATCACCCCTCCGCGCTTTTGTCAAGAAGCGGGCGGCGGTTATGCCCGAAAGCGGGCTTTTTTGTTGACACAAACGGCGCGCAGTGGTATAATATACCATAGTTTAGAGTTTATTATATGGAGCCGATATGGTCGAAAAGACTGTCCGTGTCGCTCCGGCGACCGCGTCCGCGGTCTTCGGCGCGCTCGACGCAAACGCAAAACTTATAGAACGCCTCTGTTCCGTCAGACTTCAGCCGAGAGACGACGGGATATCTTCCGTCATAGCCGTGACGGCCGATGACCCGGAGAACGCCGCCCAGGCGGAGGAGGTCATTTCGTACCTCGCAAAGGCCGCGAGGATAAACGGCACCGTCACGGAGAACGACGTCAACTACGCCGTCTCGACGGTAAAGGCGGGACACTCGTCCGAGCTTTCGTTCATTGAGGGCGAAACTCTCTGTCTCACGGTCAGGGGCAAGCCGATCGTGCCGAAAACGGCGGGGCAAAAGCGCTACGTCGATCTCATCGACAAAAACACTGTCGTTTTCGGGGTCGGACCCGCCGGAACGGGCAAGACCTTTCTCGCCGTGGCGTCGGCGGTCAGGGCGCTGCGCTCCAAGACCGTGAGCCGCATAGTCATAACGAGACCCGCCGTCGAAGCGGGGGAGCGGCTCGGATATCTCCCCGGCGACCTCCAGAGCAAGATAGACCCGTATCTGCGCCCGCTCTACGACGCCCTTTACGAGATGCTCGGCCCCGAGCTCTGTCAGCGGCATCAGGAGCACGGCGTCATCGAGATCGCGCCGCTCGCCTATATGCGCGGGCGCACGCTCGACGACTCGTTCATCATACTCGACGAGGCGCAGAACACGACGCCGGAGCAGATGAAGATGTTCCTCACCCGGCTCGGACGGCAGTCGAAGGCGATCGTCACCGGCGACCCGACCCAGACAGACATCCCGGCGGGCAGGCGCTCCGGACTGGCCGAGGCGCTGAAGATCCTCGACGGTATAGACGACATCGCGATCCACCGTTTCACCGATCGCGACGTCGTGCGCCACCACCTCGTTCAGAAAATAATCAACGCTTACGAAAAATACGAAAACTCGCGAAAGCCGGAGGCGGCAGATGGCAAGACCAGGCGTTACTATCCAAAGCAGTTCTGACGGCGTCAGGCCGTCGGCCGAGCTCAGAAAAAACGTGGAAAAGGCCATCCGCGCGGCGCTGAAATACGAAGGCGTCGCCTTTCCCGTCGAGATCTCGCTGACCTTCGTCACGGACGGGAGGATACGCGAGCTGAACGCCGAATACCGCGGTATCGACAGGCCGACGGACGTCCTCTCGTTCCCCGCGTTTTCCGACCGCGAAGAGGCGGAGCGCAGCTGTTTCGGCGGCCGCGTACCGCTCGGGGACATAGTCATATCGCTCGAGCGGGCAGAGGCGCAGGCCGCGGAGTACGGGCATTCGCTCACCCGCGAGGCGTGCTTCCTCGCCGTACATTCGGTCCTTCATCTTCTGGGATACGATCACGAGAGATCGGAAGAAGAGGAGCGCCTTATGTTTGAAAAACAGGACATTATTCTTGACCTCGCGGGCTTTCCCCGCGAGGCGACGGAGAACCTCACGACATGAAAAGAACAGGATTTATCGCCATAGTCGGGCGCCCGAACGTCGGGAAATCAACGCTTCTGAACGCCCTGCTCGGTGAAAAAATTGCAATAGTATCAAACAAGCCCCAGACGACGAGGACGCGCATCACCGGCATTCTCACAAAGGGAGAGGATCAGTTCGTCTTTATCGACAC
>JAGABQ010000108.1:0-11550 GCA_017614495.1 Clostridia bacterium | reverse complement strand
ATGTATGGTCGGCCCCGCCGCGCCGGGCGCGGGCTCGCAGATCGAGCCGATCCAGCCGGCGACGCCGGTACAGATAACAGGCAAGGTCGGGCTGTCGGATTTTGACGACAGTCTCATCGATTTCATAATGAAAAGCGATCTCGGCTCGGAGAACTATATGGTCTCGCCGCTTTCGCTGAGAGTCGCCGTAGCGATGGCGACCGCCGGCGCCGTCGGAGACACGCAGAAAGAGCTCCTGAAAGCCCTCGGCTTTGAGACCGCCGACGACATGTATGACTGGGCGGTCGGCATAAACGGCCTCGTGACGGCGTTTGACCGGGTCACGGAGAGCGTAAGGGAAGAACAGGAAAAATACGGCTCCGTCGAGCTTCCGGAATGGAAGTTCTCGATCGCTAACTCGGTATGGCACAATATTACGGGACGCGAGCCGCTCCTCGATTCGTATATCGAGCGCGCGGCGCGCTATTTCGCGGCCACGGCGGCGAACTCGACGGAGGACAAAATCGTCGGGGAGGTCAACAGATGGGTGAACGAAAAGACCGAGGGGCTGATCCGCGAACTCATCGCACCGGACTATGACACAAGCAACGTGAACACGATACTCACGAACACGCTCTATCTGAAAGACGCCTGGCTGACACCGTTCGAGAAACAGGCAACGTTTACCGACAAATTCTCGCGCCTCTCCGGAGGGGAGACGGAAAAGGAATACATGACCGTGACGGACAAATTTTCATACTATGAGGATGAAAAGACTCAGCTCGTCACGCTCCCGATGGGATGCGAAGTTAAGGTCACGTTCGTCCTCGGCGATCTCGAAGGCATCGGCGAAAAGCTCGAAAAGGCGAAGAACGATTACGTGCTTGTAAAGATACCGAAGTTCGAGACCGAAACCTCGCTCGACAAAAAGGAGCTCATCGACTTCCTGAAAGCCGAGGGCGTGACGCTCGCTTTCGACGAACATGCCGCCGACTTCTCGGAAATGGCCGTCGAACAAGTCTTTATCGGAGACATAATCCAGAAAACAAAGATCAAGGTCGATGAGGAGGGCCTCGAAGCGGCCGCCGCGACGGCGGTCGTGATGTTGGACGAAAGCAGCGCCGAGTATCCGTTGAACCCGAAATAGTTCTTCGCGAACAGGTCTTTCGCTTATTTCATCACGCTCTCGGGAGAGCTTCTGTTCTTCGGTCAGATAGCGGAATAACGCCTTGAAACCACGTCCGCCGCGGTCGCGACCGCGGCGGTTTTTTTGTCCCGATTTTTTATTTTTCGGGAAATAAACCGGTTATTTTCGCGAAATAAACCCGTTAAAAACGCGAAAATAAAAAAGCGGCGAAAACAGAGCAAAAACCGGCTTTTTTACAATATTTTAATTCAAAAAAGCGCATTTTTGCTATTGACAAGGCGGCCGGGGGATGGTATAAATACGTCAGAAAACATCGGGGGAAACAAAATGAACGAACTGAAATGCCCGAAATGCGGGGCGATATTTGAGATCGATCAGGCGGGATACGACAGTCTTCTGACACAGGTCAGGAGCAGGGAATTTGAAAAAGAGCTTGCGCAGAGAGTGGCGGGCGAAGCCGAAAAGACAAAACTTGAATATGACAAAGAGATCGTACGGCTGAAGGCGCTCGTCTCGGAAGGAGACAAGGACAAACAGCTCGCCGTCCGTGATCTCGAAAAAGAAAAGGACGCCGTCATCGCCGAGCTTAAAGCGCGGCTCAAGCTCGCCGAGAGCGAGGCGGGCCGCGCCGCGGAGGACGCAAAGCGCGATTCCGCCGACACAATAAGCGAACTTAAACTCGAGCTTTCCGGTCTCAGGGAAAAGGCGGCCGTCGAGGCGCGCGCGACCGAGGAAAAATATGCCGAGATAATAAAGGACAAGGACGCGCAGATCGACTATTACAAAGACTTCAAGACCAGGATGTCGACGAAGATGCTCGGCGAATCGCTTGAACAGCACTGTGAGATTTCCTTCAACCAGCTCCGCGCGACGGCCTTCCGCGATGCGTATTTCGAGAAGGACAACGACGCGACGGAAGGGTCGAAGGGCGACTATATCTACCGCGAAACGCGGGACGGCGTGGAGCTTGTTTCTATCATGTTCGATATGAAAACCGAAGCCGACACGACGGCCTCAAAGCATAAAAACGAGGACTTTTTCGCCAAGCTCGACAGCGACCGGAAAAAGAAAAACTGCGAATACGCCGTGCTCGTCTCGATGCTCGAGGCGGACAGCGACTACTATAACAACGGCATCGTCGACGTTTCGCACAAATATCCGAAGATGTACGTGATAAGGCCGCAGTTCTTCATCCCGTTCATAACGATCATCCGCAACGAGGCGGAGAAATCTCTCGACGCGAAAAGGCAGCTCGCCGTCGCCCTCGAACAGAACGCCGACATAACCGATTTTGAAAACAATCTCATGGATTTCAGGGAAAAGTTCGGGCGCAACTACGAGCTCGCGAGCAAAAAGTTCAAGGAAGCCGTCGAGGAGATCGACAAAACGATATCCCACCTGCAGAAGGTCAGGGACGCCCTCGTCGGCTCCGAAAACAATCTCCGCCTTGCAAACCAGAAGGCGCAGGACCTTTCGATAAAACGACTCACAAAGGGCAACCCGACGATGGAGGCGAAGTTCGCCGCTCTGAAGACAGAAAATGAAATCTAAGCTGATATTCGCCTCGGATTCCTTCAAGGGGACGCTTTCGAGCCTCAGGGCGGGTGAGCTCCTGACGCGGGCGGCGCGGGAGGTCTTCGGGGATAAATACGAGACGGTCATAGTCCCCGTCGCCGACGGGGGCGAGGGCACGGCCGAGGCGGTCGTTTACGCCGCAGGCGGAAAGCGCGTGCCCGTCCGGGTGACGGGGCCGCTCGGGGAGCAGGTCGCCGCGTTTTACGGCGATCTCGGCGGCGGAAGGGCCGTCGCAGACATGGCGTCCGCCTCCGGGCTCACGCTCGTGCCACCCGAAGTGAGAAACCCCGAAAAGACCTCGACGCGAGGTACGGGAGAGCTGCTTTGCGCCATGCTCGACGCCGGATATCGCGATATAACAGTCGGCATAGGCGGCTCGGCGACGAACGACGGCGGCACGGGCTTTGCCTCCGCGCTCGGCGTGAGATTCCTCGACTCCCGGGGCGAGGCGCTCCGCGGCAGGGGAGAGGATCTGATTGAAATCCGCTCCGTGGACGCGACGGGGATGCACCCCGCGATACTCTCGGGAGAGGCAAAGATAACCGTCATGTGCGACGTGAAAAACCCGCTTTGCGGAGAAAACGGCGCGACGGCGGTCTTCGGCCCGCAAAAGGGCGCCGACCCGCAGGCGATCGAACGGCTCGAGCGCGGCATGAAAAATTACGCGCGGATTCTGTCCGACGCCGTGGGATACGACGTCACAAAAATCCCCGGCGGGGGCGCCGCCGGGGGCCTCGGCGCGGCGCTCGCGATCCTCTGCGGCGCGAAGATGCGCTCGGGGAGAGAGACTCTCCTCGACCTCGTCGGATTTGACGGTATGCTCGGGGACGCCGCGCTCGTCGTGACGGGCGAGGGCAGGACCGACGCCCAGAGCTTTATGGGAAAAGCCGTCTCCGGCATAGGCCGCCGCGCGGCGGCGCGCGGAGTTCCCGTCGCGCTCCTCTGCGGCTCGCTCGGCGACGGCTGGGAAGACGCCTACAAAAACGGCATCACATCCGTTTTTGCGACAAAACCAAACGACGTTTCGCTCGAAGAGGCCATGGCGCGCGCCGAGGAGTTTTATCTCCCGGCCGCCGTGAAGATGTTCAGCTCCTTGCATTTGTAAATTTTCAAAGACCTCCTTTCATAAGTCAGGCCGCGCGGCTCGCCTCTTGCCGCGCGGCTTGACTTTTTTCCCTCAATAGTATATAATCCTATATGGAAATTTATACACTGGGGGTATACGCCGGTATGAAAAACCGTATTTACGACAAAACCGCGGCATGGAAAAGGATTTTTTCGCTCGTCCTGTGCGCTGTGATCTGCTTTTCGCTGACGCCGCTCTCTATATACTCCGTTGAGGAGAATTACGACCTCCCGTGGCTGTGGCCCGTCCCGGGAAGCTTTTCCATAAACTGCCTCGATATTTATTACGGCGGCGGGACCCACAATCAGGGGCAGTGCGTCGACATAGGCGCAAACGGCTATACAGGGGAAAACCGCCTCGACGTAGTCTCGGCGACCTCCGGAAAGGTCCATTACGTCGTAAATAAATACAGCGAGACGGGCGACAGGGGCTCGGGCTACGGCAACTACGTGATGATCCTGTCCGGTAACGTCCTCATAATCTACGCTCATCTTCAGTCCGTCTCGTGCAAATACGGCGACGTCATAAAGGCGGGCGACGTCATCGGCAAGATGGGAATGACCGGCAACGCGACGGGCGTCCACCTGCACCTCCAGGCGCGGCTCCTCGGCGAGAATTACGACTCGACGACGATATACGTCTTTGACAAATTCACGGACAACCCGCTCTATTATCCCCGCTTCAAGTTCATGAAGGGACTCTCGTCGAGCCCGCGGTACGGACAGTTAATAAAGACTTATTACCAGAAATCCTCGGGATCCTATTACGCTTATTCCGGAGGGCTCAGCGCCGAGTTCGAGACCGAACCGACCGACGCCCGCGTCACCGTCGTGACCTCGTCGGGAGCGCCGGTGAGGTCGTATCCCGTCAAGGACAACTCATACATAACCGACACGATCCCGCGCGGAGAGTTTGTCGACGTGACCGGCTGGTTCACCGACGCCTACGGCGGCCTGTGGCTCAGGACGTCCTCCGGCGGATGGATCGAGGAGTCGGATACCGGCTTCTACACCTATAACGATTCGCTGAGGATATCCGAGGCCGTCCTCCCGTCAGGTACCGTCGGGGGTGTGCACGGCGGCGACGTTTCGGGCACCGTGCTCTCGGGACATCCGATCTCCTCCGTGGCCCTGACGATAACCTCGGGCGGCGCGAAGGTCTGGGAAAAGACCTTCCGTCAGGCGGAAAAGACCCTCTCGGCCGATCTCTCCGCCCTTGCCGCCGGCGCGTTCACCGAGCTTGAGCTCCCCGACGGGGACTACACGATATCCGTCTCGGCGGCCGTCGGCTCGGAGTACCCCGGTCAGGACGCGTATCACGCCGAGCGCGCAGTCGCGTCCTCAGATTTCACCATCGATACGGGGCTCGCCGACCTTATCCCTCCCATCATTGAAAACGTAGGTCTCGTTTCGGTTTCGGAAAGCGGAGCCGAGATCGCCGTCGTGGCGAGCGACGAGCGCGAAATGGACTCCGTGACCGTCGCCGTCTCCTTTGACGGCGGCGAGGCCGAGCACCTGACCTGCCGGGCAGACGGCGAGGGCAGATACGTCTGTTCCGTCAGCTTCCAGGGGCCCGGGGATCTCGTCATAACCGCTACGGCAAAGGACGCCTCCGAAAACACCGCGTCCCTTACCCGAACCGTCACGATCCCCGAAACGCCCGACATCGCCGACTGGAAGGTCATTTACAAGTCTGGCATGAATATAAGGGCGAATCCCGATCCCAAATCCGAGAAAACCGGATACGCTGACTACGGCGATATACTCACGATCTATGAGATCGTCGTGGTGGGCAACTATACCTGGGGCAGACTCGAAAACGGCAGCTATATCGCCCTGAGCTACGGCTCCACCGTGTATCTGACGCGGGTGGAGAGCAAGGTCTTCTCGGTGTTCTTCGACCTCAACGGAGGCGAAGGGGAAACCCCGGCGACCATCTCCAAAACCGCCGGCAACGACGTGGTCATCCCCGACTCCGCCCCGACGCGGAGCGGATACGTCTTCGCGGGCTGGTCGGCGGATTCCCTTTCCAAAACCGCGGAATACGCGCCAGGCGCGACCTACTCAAAAGACGAGACCGTCTGCCTTTTCGCCGTCTGGAGCGATACGGACTTCCCGTCGGTTACGGAAGTCACGGTCACACCCTCTGAATGGACGTCCGGACCCGTCACGGTGACGGCTCAGGCCTCCGACAACACCGGCGCGGTATATTACAGCTTTGACGGCGGGCAGACCTGGCTCGCCGACGGCGAGACCGTCGTCAGGTCCAACACGTCCTTCCCCGCGGGCTCCATACAGGTCCGCGACCCGTACGGCAACGTGACGACGTATCAGTCTGACTTTGCCGTCACGAACATAGACAAAACTCCCCCGTCGGTCGCGCAGGCGGCGACCGCCGTCGGCGTGGACGGCTCGAGAGCGTCGATAACCTTCGGCGGGGTGACGGACAGCGAGAGCGGCATCGCAAACGTGACTGCGTATCTCTCACACGACCCGTCGCTCGGGTCCGCCGTTTCCTTTGACATCACCGAAAGCGGGATCATCACGCCGGGCGACGGCGTGTGGTACGGAAAGCTCGTCTTCACGGACGTCGTCGGCAACTCCTCGGAGGTATCTCTCAAAAGATTTGCCGTCGGCAGCGTCCCGAAACTCCCCGCACCGGCCGGCCTGAGAGTGACCGGCGCCGGCTCGTCTTTCGGAGATCTCGAATGGAACGCCGTTGAAAACGGAGACGGATACGAGATAGAGGTCAGCCCGTCGCAGTCCTTCGACGAACCGATACAGCTCGTCAGCGACGCGCTCCGCGTCTCGGTCTCGGGACTCAATTCCGGCATAACGTATTACGCGAGGGTACGCGCCATCGCGTCCGACGGGGTTTATCCTCCGTCAGACTTTACGGAACCCGTTTCGTTCGCGACGCTTTCCGATGATTCTTCCCTTTACGGATTCACCAATATCGACGCAACGATAAACGCCGGCTCGCGATCCGCGGATTACGTCGCGCCGTTCTCTGCCTCATCGGTAGACGTGAGAGCGGAAATACAAAGGAACGCCAAAGCCGGATATTATTCCGATCAGCAGCTCGAAACGGTCGTATCCGACCCGTCCGCATACCCGTTTGAGGCAGATTCTGCAACGGTATATATAAAAGTGACGGCCGAAAACGGCTCGTTTACCGTATATCAGCTGCGGCTGCGCCGCGCGGGCGAAAAGGCCCAGACACCGGTGCTTGACGTCGATTACGACGAGATCGCGTCCGAGCTCCTGACGGGAGAATATCCCGGCACGGCTACGGCAATAGCGTCGGTCACGGACGGAGGCGCTCTCTCCTGCTCGTGGTATATAGCCGCGGAAGGCGGCGAGCCGGAGCTTATCGGACAGGAAGACGTCGTTGAGCTCTCGCCGCTCCCCGCGGGCGTTTACGAGCTTTACTGTATAGCCGCGAACATCAACCTGAAATGCCTCGAGACCGTTGCGACCGCAGAATCGGATCACATAACGATAACGGTCTCAAAGCACGTTTCTCCCATATCCGCCGTCGTTAACAGCTTCACCTTCACGGGCGAGCCGGCGACGGGCGCGATATCGAACTATATCGGGGACGGCGACGCGTATCTGAAATTCTACGCCGACGCGCAGCTTGAAAACGAGATCTCCGCGCCCTCCGACGCGGGAAGCTACTGGGCCGTCGCGTTCGCCGGCGAAACGCCCGACTGGGAGGCGGCCGGGTCCGCTCCCGTCGCCTTTACGATAGGCAAGGCGGAAAACCTTGATCTCCCCGAATATGAAATCACGAAACCCACGCCTCACAACCCCGTCTCGACCGTCACGGTGACGTCCGAAAACGTCGAGTACAGTCTGAACGGCGCGGTCTGGACGCCATATACCGAGCCGATCGTCATAGGGGCGTCCGACAGCGCGGCGCTGCGCTTTGCCGAGGGACGCAATCACCTCGCGGGCTCGCAGGTCACCGTCAGCGGCGGGGACTACGCGGGGATATCCGACATACTTGCGAGCGGCAGCAACTCGGTCACCCGCGACGGGGACTTCCTCTTCATCTTCGAGACCGCGGCGATCGACCGCTCGTATATCGAGGCCGGCATCGTCATGTCGGAATACATTGAGATCACGGACGCCGCCGGCGCCGTCATTCCCGAAAACGGCGCGGTGACCTCCGGGTGTACCGTCGTCCTCGCCGACGACGAGGGCGTCGCCGCCTCCGTCACGGTCGTTGTATCGGGAGACGTCAACGGGGACGGAATAATAGATTATTCGGACGCTAAGCTCGCC
Organism: Clostridia bacterium; assembly: GCA_017614495.1. GTDB lineage: Bacteria > Bacillota > Clostridia > Oscillospirales > CAG-272 > Colimorpha_A. The sequence goes on along the minus strand of JAGABQ010000108.1, from coordinate 3,434 downwards.
CTCAAATACTCGAACGGAACGGCCGAGCCCGAGACCGAATGGTCGGCGGCCGCCGCCGACGCCGACGGTGACAAAACACTCACCTCGACCGACGCGCTCATCATTTCAAGGTGGGGATACCGGTGACAGAAACCAAGAGATTCAGAAAAAACGATTCCGGATTTGTCTGCCTCAACTGCGGCAGAGAGGTGCTCCCGCTCGGGAACTCGTCCCGCAACCACTGTCCCTTCTGTCTCTGCTCCCTTCACGTGGACATCAATCCGGGAGACAGACAGAACCCCTGCGGGGGGATAATGGACGCGATATTTGCCGAGCCCACCTCCGACGGATACGTGATAACGCACAAATGCCGTCTGTGCGGTGAGATACGGCGCAACCGCGCCGCGATGCGCTCGCGCGAAGGGCAGACCGACGATATCGACCGGCTCATATTTCTGACGGTAAACAGAGGATAAGAATGGGAATACTCAAATTCGCGCGCGGCGCGAACTATCGTGGGTTTTACGAAAAACTGAAGGTCATCGCCAAAAAAAAGCGCGTCCCCGCGCCGCTTCTGTTTGTCGACGGCGCCTTTTCGACCCTCATATACGGCAGCGGACTTCAGGACTACCTCAACTATGAGTTTTACGACCGCTCCCCCTCGGAGCGCGCCAAGTACGCGACGATAAGGGTACAGCAGAATCTATACGACAAGGTGAACCCCCGCGAGTTCAGGCATTTCTTCGCGAACAAAACGGAATTTTACGAAAAATACCGCGGGTATATGAACCGGCTCATGTTCTGCCCCGCGTCGGAGGGCCCCGACGCCCTCGCCGCCTTTCTCGAAAGCTCTCCGGATTTTATCGAGAAGCCGCGCTCCGGCACGGGCGGCAAGGGGATAGCGATCCGCAAAGCCGGCGAGATCGGGGACGCCCGGGAGTATTATGAAAAGCTCCGCGCGGACGACGTCATCCTTGAGGAGCTCATAGTCCAGCATCCCGATCTTTCGCGGCTCTGCCCGAGATGCGTCAACACTCTCCGCATAATGACGTCCGCCGCCGACCCCGACGATCCGGTCATCATATTCGCCGCGCTAAGAGTGGGCGACGGGCACCACGACGTCGACAATTTCCATAGCGGCGGGATGGGTATGCTCGTCAACCCCGAGACCGGGCGCGTGGAGGGCGACGCCCTCGACAAAAACGTCGAACGGTTCAGCGTTCATCCCGTAACGGGCGAAAAATTCGACGGCTTCGCGATACCTTTCTGGACGGAGACGAGGGAGCTCGTCAAGTCCGCCTCGGGGGTCATCCCCGAAATGACGGTCGTCGGCTGGGACGTTGCGATAACGCCGTCCGGCCCCGTGATAGTCGAGGGGAACGCCACCCCCGGCTTTGACATGGTACAGGTCGACTACGGCAGGGGGAGAAAAGACATCGCCGACGACGTCCTAAAAACCTACAAAAGATGCCGCAAAAAAGCCGCAAGGGAGAAAAACAAATGAAAGCTCTTCTTAAAAACATACCGGTCCTGCTGTTCGCAGCCCTTGAAATAATCATCGGCGTGATGCTCTTCAAAGACCCGTCGGGCGTGACCGAGATCGTCCTCCTGATAATCGGCGTCGCGCTCGCGCTCATCGGGGCGTACAACCTCATCCGGGCGCTCGTCGCGCGCAACAACGGGGAGGAGGGCGCCTTCGCTGCCCTCGTCATCGGCCTGCTGCTCCTCGCCGCCGGACTGTTCTTCGCTCTCGGAAGAAAGCTTATCCTCGGTGCCATACCGTTCATCGCCGTCATTTACGGCATATTCCTCATCATTTCCGGGCTCTATAAGTTCAAAACCTGGCTCGAAATAAGAAAACTCTCCGGCACGGGCAGGTCTCTTCTCCTGCTCCTCGGGGCGGTCATATCGGTCGGGCTCGGCGCGGTAATAATCCTCAACCCCTTCGGGGCAACAGAATTCGCCTTCAAATTCGCCGCCGTCGCCCTCATCGCCGAGGCGCTCCTTGACATAATCGGCGTCGTCATCTCGTCGATCCGCCCGGCGGAACAATCGTAAAGCCGCGCCGGACGTATTTTGCCGGCGGGAACCGGAACGAAAATGCACGGAAACAGAGAGCTCCTCGCACTTCTTGAAAACGGATACGACAAGGCCGTAGCCGACGAAATAAGAAAGCTCATAAAAGTCCTCGACGACAACGAGGCGCTCGCCGCGGAATTCGACCCGGTGGCGGACAGCTACGCGACCGATCCCGACGGGCCGATATCGACGCCTCTTGAAAAAATCAGGGAAATCGGCGAAAAATACGGAATAAACGAGTATTCGCTCGATCTTCTTTTCATAATAAACGGGCTCCCGCGCATGCATGAAAGGTTCGCGGAGAAGGGGCTCCCCGACGGGGTGTTCTACGAGACCATGGACGACCTGCGGTGCAAGGTCCTCGAATGTATCGAGTGCAAAGGCGTGACCGGGATCTTCGTCCCGTGGTGGTACGACAGATTTTTCAGGGCGACCTGCTTCGGCTTCGGCAGATTCGAGTACGAGCTCGCGACGTACGGCAGGGAGACGGATTTCCGTCTGTCCTGCGGCATAACAGTCCGCAAGGGCGACAGGTTCGTCAATATCCACGTCCCTTCGAGGGGCATCCCGCTCACCGACGAAGTCCGGCTCGCCTCCTACCGGGCCGCATACCGATATTTCAGCCGGTTTTTCGGCGGCGGGCCCGTCGTTTTCGGCTGCGAATCCTGGCTCCTCTTCGACAGGCACCGCGAATTTCTCCCCGAAGGGATGAACATCCTTAAATTCATGTCCGACTTTGAGCCGGTCGACTGCCGGACTTCGGAGAGCTTCGGCGATATCTGGAGGATATTCGGGAGGTATGCGTCCCTCCCCTTCGACCGCCTCCCGCGCGACACCTCCCTGCGCAGTGCATACGCCGACTGGCTATGCTCCGGCCGCAAAACGGGAGTCGGCTTCGGACTCTTCGCCTTCGACGGGGAAAAAATTCTTTAATCCGTCTGCCGCCCCGCACAACAAAATAAAAACAAACTCCCGCGGGGCAAACCCCGCGGGAGTTTTACGTTTGTTCGTTTATCAGTCGAAGCGGACTCTGTTCTCGTTATAATGAGTGTGGAGAAGCTCGTGCGCAAGATGCGAGTTGGGCTCCCCGAGGAACTCATCGTAGAGGGCCTTGATCTGAGGATTGTTGTGCGACTGACGGAGGGTCTGCCGCTCATCCTCGGAATAGAGGGCGTTCGCTCTCTTTTGAATGTAGGTGTCCATGATGTCGCCGTCCTCGTTGGGAAGGAAAGCCTCCCTGACGTAGGGCTGACCTCCGCCGTTGATGCAGCCGCCGGGGCACCCCATTATCTCGATGAAGGTGTAGGGCGACGTGCCCGCGCGGATCTGGTCGAGAAGCACCTTTGCGCCCCTCATGCCGCTCGTCACGGCGACCT